>JAYTIG010000239.1:0-5006 GCA_043731995.1 Hyphomicrobiales bacterium | reverse complement strand
CCCCTTTGCTGTATTTTGCCCGGCATTGGCGCAATGGCTCCCTGGGCGCATTGCAGATGGGCCTGTCGCATGGCCTTTATTGCGTGGGTTGTTGCTGGGTGCTGATGGGCTTGCTGTTTTACGGCGGGGTGATGGAGCCGCGCTGGATCGTTGGCCTGGCGATCTATGTCGCTGTTGAAAAGCTGGTACCTGCCGGCAACAGCTTGAGCCGGTTTGCAGGGCTAATCCTGATCGGCTGGAGCTTGTTTACTGTCTGGCAGGCATTTCAGTGAACGCAAAGCCGGTTTGGGTGATCCCAAAAAAATCGATCTTTCCACAGCCAGCCTTTGTTTTGCACTATCAGTTTGGCGTGTTAAAAGCCCCAGCCAAACAAACCAGCGGGGCGAAATGTCGGAACGTAAATCGAGCTTTCAATATGATGACCTGATTGCCTGCGGGCGGGGCAAACTCTTCGGCCCCGGGAATGCACAGCTTCCCCTGCCGCCCATGCTGATGTTTGACCGCATCACCCATGTTTCGGCCACAGAAGGTTCTGCGGGGTTGGGGAAAGTGGTAGCTGAATTTGATATTCGCCCTGATCTTTGGTTTTTCCCCTGCCATTTTGAAGGTGACCCGGTAATGCCTGGTTGTTTGGGGCTGGATGCCCTTTGGCAACTGACGGGCTTTTTCCTGGGTTGGCTGGGCGAGCCTGGCCGCGGCCGTGCGCTTGGTGTGGGCGAAGTGAAATTTTCCGGCATGGTAACCCCCAAGGTGAAGAAAGTGACTTACGAAGTTGATGTCACGCGCCTCATCTTGCGCAAGTTGAAGCTGGCCGTGGCCAATGGCTTGATGAAGGCCGATGGCGAGACCATCTATCAGGTTACAGACATGAAGGTTGGCCTGTTCCAATCTGAAGCCGCTTAAGGAGTATCCCAGAATGCGCAGAGTTGTCATCACCGGCATGGGCATTGTTTCGAGCATTGGCAACAATGCACAAGAGGTGACAGCCTCATTGCGGGAAGCCAAGAGCGGCATTGTGGCCGCGCCCAAATATGCCGAGCTGGGTTTTCGTTGCCAGGTGCATGGTGCCCCGAATTTTGACCCAGAACAGGTGGACAGGCGCGCGCGCCGCTTCATGGCCGATGGTGGCATTTGGAATTATGCGTCGATGACCCAGGCCATTGCCGATGCCGGGCTTGAAGAAGCTGACGTCAAGAATGAGCGCACGGGCATTATCATGGGCTCTGGCGGCCCTTCAACGCGCACCATCGTTGCCGCGGCCGATACAGCGCGCGAAAAAGGTCCCAAGCGGGTTGGCCCCTTTGCCGTTCCGCCCTCCATGTCTTCGGCGCATTCTGCCGTGCTGGCCACGCCCTTTGGCATTCGCGGCGTCAACTACTCAATCTCATCAGCCTGCGCCACTTCGGCCCATTGCATCGGCAACGCCACTGAAATGATCCAATGGGGCAAGCAGGATGTAATGTTTGCGGGCGGTGGCGAAGAATTGGATTGGACGCTTTCGGTGCTGTTCGATGCAATGGGAGCGATGTCGTCCAAATATAATGCAACCCCTGCCACTGCTTCACGCGCCTATGACAAGAACCGGGATGGCTTTGTGATCGCGGGCGGTGCCGGGGTTTTGGTGCTGGAAGAGTTGGAACATGCCAAGGCGCGCGGCGCCAAAACCTATGGCGAGATCGTGGGCTATGGCGCCACCAGCGATGGCTATGACATGGTGGCCCCTTCGGGAGAAGGCGCTGTGCGCTGCATGAGGCAGGCCTTGTCCACCACCAAAGGCAAAATCGACTATATCAATCCGCATGGCACTTCCACCCCTGTAGGTGACTCGAAGGAAATCGGTGCAATCAAGGAAGTTTTTGGCTCGGATATCCCATCCATCTCCTCCACCAAGTCTCTCACTGGCCATTCGCTGGGCGCCACGGGTGTGCAGGAAGCGATCTATTGCCTGTTGATGATGAAGAACGGTTTCCTGGCCGAAAGCGCCAATATCGAAGAACTTGATCCGGAATTTGAAGGCGTGCCCATTCTGCGCAAGCGCGTGGACAATGCCAAGGTAGATACGGTGATGTCGAATTCCTTCGGCTTCGGCGGCACCAATGCCACGCTGATCATGCAACGCTACAAC
The DNA here is from genome assembly GCA_043731995.1 of Hyphomicrobiales bacterium. GTDB lineage: Bacteria > Pseudomonadota > Alphaproteobacteria > Rhizobiales > Aestuariivirgaceae > Aestuariivirga. The sequence goes on along the minus strand of JAYTIG010000239.1, from coordinate 2,881 downwards.
GGGTAATCAAAAAAATGACCGGATTGATGAAGGGCAAACGCGGCCTGATCATGGGCGTGGCCAATGACCATTCGATTGCCTGGGGTATTGCCCAGCAACTGGCCGCGCAAGGCGCGGAACTGGCCTTCACCTATCAAGGTGAGGCGTTCGGCAAGCGCTTGGAGCCACTGGCCTCCTCAGTCGGTTCCAGCATCATGTTGCCTTGTGATGTCGAAGACATTGCCACAGTAGATGCCGTGTTTGCCACTCTGAAGGAAAAATGGGGCAAGATTGATTTTCTGGTTCACTCCATCGGCTTTTCGGACAAGAACGAACTCAAGGGCAAATATGCCGACACCACGCGCGCCAATTTTTCGCGCACCATGGTGATCTCGGCCTTCTCATTTGTGGAAGTGACCAAGCGCGCAGCTGAGATGATGCCGGATGGTGGCTCGATCATCACGCTCACTTATGGCGGCTCTGTTCGCGTCATGCCCAATTATAACGTCATGGGCGTTGCCAAGGCCGCGCTGGAAGCCTCGGTGCGCTATTTGGCGGCCGATTATGGCCCGCAAGGCGTGCGCGTGAACGCCATTTCGGCAGGCCCCATGCGCACACTCGCAGGCGCCGGCATCGGCGATGCGCGCGCCATGTTTGCCTTTCAGGAAAAGCATGCGCCGCTGCGCCGCACGGTGAAGCTGGAAGAGGTGGGAGGTGCGGGATTGTATTTGCTCTCGCCACTTTCCGGCGGAGTGACGGGCGAGATTCACTACGTTGACTCGGGTTACAACATCATCTCGATGCCACGGCCGGAAGATTTGGCAAAAGCCTAGCCCCTTTACTCCGTCACCCCGGCGAAAGCCGGGGCCCAGCTTTGGCTGGATGCGGAGCTTGTGATTTAGCTGGATCCCGGCCTTAGTCGGGACGACGGTTTTATAGAGAGTGCAATATGAACCACACCCAACTCCTCGACAAATACGCCGAACTCACCATCAAGTCCGGCCTTAACGTCCGCAAAGGCCAGCAGGTCTTGATCACGGCACCCATCGAGGCTGTCGATCTCGTGCGACTGATCACGCATCATGCCTATAAAGTCGGCGCTTCGCTCGTGACCACCCTATATAACGACGAGCAGGCCACGCTGATGCGCTATGTCGATGGGCACAACGAGGCTTTTGACACGGCGCCCAACTGGTTGTTCAAAGGCATGGCCGAGGCTTTCAGCGATGGCAATTGCGCAAGGCTTGCCATCATCGGCGAGAACCCGGCTCTGCTTTCGGGGCAGGATATTGACAGAGTGTCCCGCGCCAACCGCGCGCGTTCTGCGGCTTATAAGCCCGTATCGGAACAGATCACCGGCTTTGCCACCAATTGGTGCGTGATTTCGGCGGCCACGGTTTCACATGCCAAATCCGTGTTCCCAAATCTGCCGGATCAAGAAGCACTCGCCGCCTTGTGGACGGCGATCTTCAAATGCACCCGTGCTGACCAGCCAGACCCGGTTCACGCTTGGGAGCTGCACACCAAGGCGCTGCATGCCCGCACCGCCAAGCTCAATGCCAAGCACTATGCCGCGCTGGCCTACAAGGGCCCCGGCACGGATTTCACGCTGGGGCTGGTGGATGACCACATCTGGATGGGTGGTGCCTCTGTGGCCAAGAATGGCATTCTGTGCAACCCCAACATTCCCTCCGAAGAGGTCTTCACCATGCCGCACCGAGAGCGTGTGGATGGCATTGTGCGTTCCACCAAGCCGCTTTCGTATCAAGGCACGTTCATTGATGGAATTGAGGTGACGTTTGAGAAGGGTCGCATTGTGAAGGGCACGGCGGCCAAAGGTGCTGATGTATTCCGCAAGATGATTGAGTCCGATGAAGGTGCATCGCGCCTTGGTGAAGTGGCCTTGGTGCCGCATTCCTCGCCCATTTCAGCTTCGGGCATCGTGTTCAACGAAACGCTGTATGACGAAAATGCGGCCTCACACATTGCCGTGGGCCAGGCCTATTCGCAGAACATGAAAGACGTGAGTTTGCTTTCTGCCGAACAAAAACTGGCTAAGGGCATGAACACTTCCATGATCCATGTGGATTGGATGATCGGCTCTGGCGCGCTGGATGTGGACGGCATGTTCAAGGACGGCAAACGCGAACCACTGATGCGCGGGGGTGAATGGGTGGATTAGTAGCGCCTTAACGCCTCCTCCTGGCCCATATGGCCAAGCTTTGTTGCATCTGCTAAGGGGTGCCGCCTTACAGGACAACCGCCGTGCGCAAAGCTGAAATTTCCCGCAAAACCACTGAAACCAGTGTGAAGGTTTCCGTCAATCTGGATGGCACGGGCACCTATGCCGTGAAAACCGGCGTGGGCTTCTTTGACCACATGATGGAGCAACTGGCGCGACATTCGCTGATCGATATTGCGCTGGAAACCAAGGGTGACACGCATATTGATGATCACCACACGGTGGAGGACTCTGGCATCGCGCTGGGCCAAGCCGTGGCCAAGGCGCTGGGCGAGCGCAAGGGCATTCGCCGCTACGGTGCTTGCGACTTGCCCATGGATGAAACACTGAGCCGTTGTGCGATTGATGTTTCCGGCCGCCCCTTCCTGGTGTTCAAGGTTAACTTTCCACATGCCAAGATTGGCACGTTCGATACGGAACTTGTGCGCGAATGGTTCCAGGCCTTCGCCATGAATGCCGGCATCACGCTGCATATCGAAAATGCCTATGGCGCCAATTCGCACCATATTGCCGAAGCCAGCTTCAAGGCCCTGGCGCGGGCCTTGCGCGCCGCTGTGGAGATTGATCCGCGGCAGGCCGACCGCATTCCCTCCACCAAGGGCACACTGGGCTGATGGGCAATTGCGTTATCATTGATTATGGCTCTGGCAATTTGCATTC
>JAYTIG010000238.1:0-12848 GCA_043731995.1 Hyphomicrobiales bacterium | reverse complement strand
CGGTTGAAGCCAGTGCATCTTCCTTCGAACCCCAAATGTCTTTCTTGCCATCGCCAGTCCAATCAACGGCGGAAGCAAGATAAGTGGTGGGGATGAATTGCGTGTGGCCCAGTGCGGCAGCCCAAGAGCCAGTGAAATCATCCGGGCTCTTGATGCCACGCTTCAATATGGTGAAAGCGGCAACAAGCTGTTCGCGCGCATATTGCTTTTTGTTGCCATAATATATCAGCGTGGCCAGTGAGCGCATCACGCTCATTGAGCCCATCTCATGGCCGTAGTTGGATTCAATGCCCCAAATGCCCAGCAGAATGTGCTTGTCCACGCCATATTTGGCCTGAATGGCCGTGAGCAGCACATCATTCTCGGCAAGTTTGGCTTTGCCCTGGTCGATGCGCGCAGGCGTTACCGTCTTGTCGAGATATTCAGACGTGGTGGATTTGAATTCCGGCTGGTTGTCGGCCAGTTTGATGACAATCGGGTCTGGGTCAGTGATGCCCTTGAAGGCGGCATCAAACAGCTCACGCGAAAAGTCCGCCGCTTTCACCTGCGGCCATAACGATTGGATGAAGGCCTCGAACTTTGCGTCCGCTTGCGCCGGCGTTGCCAGAGCAAAGCCCAGCATCAAAGCCAGCATGAATTTCCGCATCAATGATCTCCCAAACAGATTCGGCGCACGATAGCAGGCCCGATGAATTTGATGAAATGAGGGCGCTAGCCTTTCAGCGCAATCACCGCAGCTGCCCCCGCCATCAGCCCGGCAGAGCCGCGATTGATGCGCTTCAGCGCTTTGGCCGATTGGAAGACCATCCGCGCCCGCTTGGCAAGATATAGCACGCCAAAAGTGAGCAGCGGCGCAAACGGCGCCATCACCGCCAGCATCGCAAGATAAGACCAGATCGTCACATGCGTCACATCCACCACCAGCGGCATGATGGATACGAAAAACACAATCACCTTGGGGTTGCCGAGGCACAGCGTCAGTGCACCTATAAAGCTGGGCCAAGCCGCAGTCGCCACATGGGCTTGCTCAATGTCGGCCACATGCGGAGGCGATTTCCAGATTTTCCAGGCAAGGTAGATGAGATAGGCACAGCCCGCATATTTCACCACCATGAAGGCCAAGGCGAATTCATGCGCCAGCGCCGCAAGGCCCGTGGCCGCGATGGTGAACCACACCATGTCGCCCAGCATGAAGCCAAGCGCATAGGGCAACCAGCCACGCAAGCCCGTGCCCAGCCCGCGCGCAATCATCGCCGCCACACCGGGCCCCGGCGTGACGACGAAAATGAAATAGACAAGTGCGAAAAAGGCAAGGCCGGAGAGTGCCATGATGATCCTCAAATGAATGCCCCATGGCTAGCCATTTCCGGATAGAAATTCAACGGGCCCTGCATCTGCCAGACTTGAATTTAACCAACCTTGGTTTGTGACCACCTTGGTACTTTTAATATACAATCTATATGATATAAGATTGATATCAATATCCCAGCGGCATCTCACATGAAAATACAGCAAGACAGTTTTGGGTTTCTGGTGGCGGATGTATCGCGTCTGCTGCGCCGGGCCTTTGCGCAACGCCTTGGAGAGGGCTCAATCACCCTGAATGAAGCACGCGCCTTGGTTTATGTCGCCCGCCACGAAGGCGTGAGACAGGTGGATTTGGCCGATCTGCTGGAAATTCAACCCATTCAGCTGGCCCGGCTTATCGACAAGCTGGCCGAGCTGAAATTGGTCAAGCGCCAGCCCGCACCAAACGACCGCCGCGCCTATCACATTCACCTTCTGCCCGCTGCGGCGGAGGTTCTTGCATCCTTCGAAAGCGTGGCCAGCGCCATTCGCAAACAAGCGATGGAGGGTCTTACACATGACCAGGTCAAAGCCATCACCGATTGCCTTTCTAACATCCGGCAAAATCTCAATCATCGCTAAGCGCCATATTGGAGCCCTCACCTTGACCACCACTCCCAAGCCAAGAAATGTTCTGCGTGCCAATGCCCGCCCGCTTCTCCTCGTTGGTGTTCCGTTGTTGGTGCTGCTGGCTTCCGCCATTTTCTATCTCAGTGGCGGGCGCTATGCCGCGACAGACAATGCCTATGTGCAATCCACCATGCTGCTGGTGAGCCCCGAGATTTCCGGCGTGGTGAAAGAAGTTGCCGTATCTGAAAACCAGTTGGTGCAAGCCGCAGACGTGTTGTTCCGTGTGGATGATGCCAGTTTTGCCGTGGCCGAGGCCCGCGCTGAATCGAAACTGGGCCAGGTGAAAATTGATTTTGCAGCACTCAAAGCCAGCTATCAGGAAAAGCAGGCCGAGATCACGGCCGCTCAAACCAAATACGACTACGTGCAGAAATCCTTCGTGCGCCAATCGTCTCTGGCGGCCAAGAATGTCTTGTCTGAGGCTGCCATGGATGATGCGGCCCAGGCCAGCGCACTGGCCTTGCAACAGATCGATACCTTGAAGCAGGATTTGAACCGCATCAATGAATCCCTCGGCGGCAGCCCGGATAATCCGCTCGAAAAATTCCCGGGCTATTTGTCAGCCATGGCTGATTTGAATCAGGCCAAACTTGACTTGTCTCACACCACCATTACAGCGCCAATTACGGGTTTTGTGAGCAAGCTGCCGGCCAAGGGCCAATATGTGACAGTCGGCCTGGCTTCGCTGGCATTGGTCTCCAGCGCCAACATGCGCGTGGATGCCAATTTCACCGAAACCGAACTCACCCATGTGCAGCCGGGCCAGCCCGTCGAAGTTACCATCGACACCTATCCTGGCGTTAAATGGACTGGCGTGGTCGACAGCATCAGCCCGGCCACGGGAGCGGCTTACTCCGTGATACCGGCGCAGAATGCCACAGGCAATTGGGTGAAAATCGCCCAGCGCGTGCCCGTGCGCATCAAGCTCACACCCAATGCCGATGGCCCGCAACTGCGCGTGGGCCTGAGCGCCCAGGTGTCCATCGACACCGGGCACCGCCGCAGGCTTCTCGGCATCGGCTTCTAGCGTGCGGCAGTTGTGAGCGAAACGGTTCCCCATACACCAGAAACCGCCCACCGCGGCATGATCACCGTGGCCGTGATGCTGGCCACCATCATGCAGGCGCTGGATACCACCATCGCCAATGTGGCCCTGCCCCATATGCAAGGCACCATGGGCGCAACCCAGGATCAGATTTCCTGGGTTCTCACTTCTTATATTGTGGCGGCGGCCATCTTCATGCCGCTCACCGGATTCATTTCGGCGCGCATCGGCCGCAAACGTCTTTTCCTCTGGTCTGTGGTTGGCTTCACCATAGCCTCCATGATGTGTGGCGCGGCACAGAACCTCTCCCAGATCGTCGTCTTCCGGCTGCTGCAAGGCATCTTCGGCGCCAGCCTGGTGCCCTTGTCGCAGGCCGTTCTGCTCGATGCCTTCCCGCGCGAGCGCCATGCCTCAGCCATGGCGCTTTGGGGTGTGGGCGTCATGGTGGGGCCAATCCTGGGGCCATCGCTCGGCGGCTGGCTGACCGAATATTATAATTGGCGCTGGGTGTTTTACATCAACCTGCCTTTTGGCATTCTCGCCTGGCTGGGCATTGCCGCCTATGTGCATGAAACCGCCATCGATGCCCAACGCAAGTTTGACCTCTTGGGTTTCGGCCTGTTGAGCCTGGGCATAGGGGCTTTGCAGATGATGCTGGACCGGGGTGAGTCTCTGGATTGGTTTTCCAGTGGTGAGGTGATCATCGAGGCCATGGTCTCTGGCCTCGCACTCTACATGTTCGTCGCGCATATCTTCACCACGCAGCATGCCTTCATAGAACCCGGCATCTTCAAGGACAGAAACTTCAGTGTGGGCTTGCTGTTCATTTTCATCATCGGTGTGATCCTGCTTGCCACCATGGCGCTGTTGCCACCCTTCATGCAGACGCTGATGGGCTATCCCGTTATTGATGTGGGCCTTTTGCTGGCGCCCCGTGGCATCGGCACCATGATAGCCATGATCACCGTGGGCCGCCTCGCTGGCAAGATTGATGCGCGCTTCATGGTATTTCTGGGTCTGGCGTTCACCAGTGCCTCCTTGTGGATGATGACGGACTTCACCACAGATATGCCCGGCTCGCGCATTGTGTGGACGGGCGTGTTGCAAGGCTTTGGCCTGGGCTTTGTATTTGTGCCACTTTCAACCATGACCTTTGCCACCTTGCCCGGCCATTTCCGCAATGAAGGCACGGCCCTGTTCAGCCTGGTGCGCAATATTGGCAGCAGCATCGGCATCTCGGTGGTCATCACCTATTTGGCCGAGCGCACGCAGATCAACCACGCGGCTTTTTCGGAATATGTCTCGCCCTTCAATCCGGCATCAAAAATGGCAATCGATAGTGGTGCCTTGGGTCTATCGTCCCCACTCGGCCTTGCAATGATCGACGGACGCGTCACCGCCGAAGCGGCCAACCTGGCCTATTTGCAGGATTTTCGCCTGATGATGTGGATCACACTCGCGGCCTGCCCCTTGCTCTTGTTGTTGAAAACGCCGGCAAGGGCCAATAAGGCCGAAAAGGTCGAGGCGGTCATGGACTGACGGGCCGGATCAAGCCGCGTTGCGGCGCATCAAATGCTTTTCCCAATCCAGAGCTGAGCGCATGATGAAATCGAGATCATTGTATTTGGGCTGCCAGCCAAGGATTTCACGCACCCTGTCTGCCCCAGCAACAATGGCAGCGGGGTCACCCGCCCGGCGCGGAACCAGCTTGTGGTTTACTGGCCCGCCATGGGCGCGCTCCACCGCCTTGATCACTTCCAAAACGGAATAGCCCTTGCCATAGCCACAGTTGAAAATGCCGCCGGTGCCGTGCCCGCGCAGATGGCGCAGCGCATCCATATGCGCTGCAATCAAATCACTCACATGAATATAGTCGCGCAGGCAAGTGCCATCGGGTGTTGGATAATCGGTGCCAAACACATCCATGCTCTTGCGCTGGCCCAGCGCCGTCTGGCAGGCCACCTTGATCAAATGCGTGGCGTGTAGTGTGGATTGGCCAGAGCGGCCCTCCGGGTCAGCCCCCGCCACATTGAAATAGCGTAGCGCGACATAATTCAAACCATAGGCAACGTGGCTGTCATGCAACATCAACTCGGTCATCAGCTTTGACGTGCCATAGGGCGAAATTGGTGTCGGCCGTTCCGATTCAAAAACCGGCATCGATAGCGGATTGCCATAGACGGCGGCGGTGGACGAGAAGATGAAGTTTTTCACGCCCCCGGCCACGGCAGCCGCCATCAGCGCGCGCGATTTCACAGTGTTGTTCAAATAATATCCCAGGGGATCGGCCACCGAATCCGGCACCACGATGGAACCCGCAAAATGCACAATGGCCTTGATGCCATGTTCCTTGATCAGCTGGCCAACCAGCGCTTCATCAGCAATATCACCCTGCACCAGCTTGGCCCCCGGCGCGATGGCCCAGGCAAAGCCGGTGGAAAGATTGTCGAGCACCACAACATTTTCGCCCGCATCTGTCAGCGCCAGAACCATGTGGCTTCCGATATAGCCTGCTCCGCCCGTCACCAGCACCGTCATGGCATTCTCCAAACTTTAAATAAGTTGGGCTTAAGTCAAGCGTGGTTTATAGTGCCTTACAATCCTGCCACGAAAGGCAGGCGTGAAGGCAAGTGAGTTAAGGATAGATGAATGCCGCGTTCCATTAAGACTGCTGTGTTCCCCGTTGCCGGCTTGGGCACGCGCTTCTTGCCCGCCACCAAGGCCATGCCCAAGGAAATGCTGACGGTGGTGGATAAACCCCTCATCCAGATCGTGGTGGAAGAAGCGCGCGAAGCAGGTATTGAACATTTCGTTTTCGTCACCGGCCGCAACAAAAGTGTGATTGAAGATCATTTCGACAAACAATACGAGTTGGAAAGCACGCTGCGCAAGCGTGGCAAATCCATCCAGCTTTCAGTGTTGGAGCAAGATTTACCCGGCGCTGGCCAAACCAGTTTTACCCGGCAACAAGAGCCGCTGGGCCTGGGCCATGCCGTGTGGTGCGCGCGCCATCTGGTGGGTCAAGAGCCTTTTGCCGTGCTACTGCCCGACATGATCATCAAGGGCGAACCCGGTTGTTTGGCTCAAATGGTCAGTGTCTATAATCAGCGCGGCGGCGGCAATGTGATTGCGGTTGAAGAAGCGCCTTGGGAAAATCTGCATCGTTATGGCGTGGTGGAGCCGAAGGATTGGCAAGACAATCACTTCTCCATCGCCGCCATGGTGGAAAAACCAACGCACGGGGAAGCGACCTCAAACCTCATCATCTCAGGCCGCTATATCCTGCAGCCGGAAATCTTTGCCGAAATTGAAAAGATAAAGCCCGGCAGCGGCGGTGAAATCCAGATTACCGATGCCATGATTGCACTTTCCAAATACCAGGCCTTCCACGGCCTGCGCTTTGAGGGCACCACTTATGACTGCGGCGACAAAGTGGGCTTCCTCTCGGCCAATGTGGCCTATGCGCTGGAACGCGAAGATCTGGGCCCTGCGTTCCGTGAGGCGCTGCAACACATCATCGCGCGCCACGGTGGTTTCCTGAGCTGGCATGGCAACAGCGAACTCGCAAAGGTGCTGCAAGAAATCAAGGCTGGCTCTGAGCCGGAGGAAGTGAAGCAGGAAGCGGCATCCGGATCGCAAGAAGCTGCTACAGGCTAGTTTCAATTTTTTCTGACTGAACCATTCCTTCACCCGTCATGCCCGCGAAAGCGGGCATCTCTGTTTTGAGATAGTCTCAGATACATCAGAGTGTTAGCAAAACACAGATTCCCGTCTTCGCGGGAATGACGAATTGGGCGTTAGATAAATTCAGGACGAGCAGAATCTAATGCCGCAGCACAACACCCGTCATCATGCGTTGATCAGTGTAATTGCCATTGCCATCGGCCGCAGTGAACCAGGTGTTCTGCAATGAGCCGCTGAGCGAGAGATAGGGGTTAAGCTGCCAATCCGCACCGAGGCTCGCCACGGTGGTTGTATCCAGCCCGCCCGCATTGCTGTTGGCAGAAACACTCACGCCAGTTTTCAGTTTCACATTTTCATGTACGGCATAGACAATTTGCAATCCGCCGTTCCAACTGGGCGTCGCCGAAACACCAATCTGCTCAGATTCACTTAAAGCCACGCCACTGCTGGCCACAATGTTCCATAAAGGTGTGGGGCTCCAGGTCACGGAGCCATTGAGGCCAAGCGCCATGGCCGTGTTCAACGCCGGGTCATCATAATCCCGCGCAATGAAATTGGCCGAGATATCGCCCATCCAGATGGGGCCATCATCAAGACTCAGGCCAACGGCCAATCCACCGCCTTGTGAATTTCGGTTCTGGCCATTGCGGTCTGGCACCTGGTCATGGAAGCGCGGATCGTAAGTGAGTTCGACATAGGGCTTCAATCGCGCGCCAAGGGTGCCAAAGGTGCCACGCACGGCAAGTGAAGGCTCCCAATAGTTGCGGTCGCCGTTAGCTTCCACACCGCCAGATGAAAGCATCACGTCGTCATAGGCATTGCGCAGCACGCCCAGTTTCACGCGTGTAGAGACAGGGCCAAAATCATGCGTGAGGCCACTTGCGGCATTGAACGTCCAGCTGCGCGCCGGGCCGGTGGCTGAACCAGGCACTTCCGGATCTCCCGCTGTTGAAAGGTTGGTGGCCAGGCTGGCATCAAGGTCAAGCTGCGTATCACGCCGCACATCAACACGCCCGCCAGTTTCAATGCTGCCGGAATAACTGTTGGCCGAAGGTGTGTTGGCGTAGGAAATGAAATCGCCCGTCAAAGTGCCGTGCCACTCATGGCGCGACCAATTCGTGGCAAAGGAAAGCGTGGGTGCCAGGCGCAGGCCAAAATCGCTGTGCGGATTTGTTGAACTTGCTTTCACATTGGATGAAAACACGCCGTCCGTTTCGAGGCTGGGATGAAACTGCACGGGGCCATCGCCAATGCCGGGCGGTTCATAAGGGTCAGGCTTGGCCTTTGGCCTGTGTGGCACCGCAGGTTCATCAGTTGGCACATTGGCTTGTATGGCGTTTGGAAGCGGCGGTACATCTGCAACGGTAACATCCGCCGCATCCGCGCCATCATCTGTCAGGGTGCTGCGCAAGCCTGCCGCTTGCGCAAAGCTCTGCACCGGGTTGCAAGCAAGCAACGCTACAGTACAAACCGAAAGCAAAACGCGGCACGAACCCATGCCGCAAACTTATTCGAAACGTGGTTAACAGCTGCTTTCCAGCCGGTCGGGTGAGTTACCGCTTCCAGCCGCGCAGGAAGACCGAAACACCCGCTTCCACCACCTCATCGATGGCGCGGGGCTTGAACAGGTCGGTTGCGGAAAAAAGCCGGGGCTTGAACAGCCCGCATTGAACCAGTTCAATGAATTGCATCGCGGCAAGCTCGGAATCGACAGGCCGCAGGGTGCCATCATCAATCTTGCGCTGGAGATATTCCCCGATTCTGGCAATGGCGAAGGCCGGCCCCGCCTCAAAAAAACTGTGCCCCACAGCGGGGAATCTCCCGGCCACAGACATCACCATGCGTGAATAGGCAATCTGCTCATGGGTGGTGAATTGATGGGCCATGCGCAGGCCAAGCTCGGTGAGCACCTGTTCAATCGGCCGCGATTCATTTTCAATGACCACAATTTGTTCAGCGGCCTTGCGGCGATCCACATAAACCATTGCTTCAAAAAGCTTTTCCTTGGAAGGGAAATAGGCATAAACGGTGCCCTTGGAAACGCCAGCCGCTTTCACGATGTCATTCATGCTGGCGGCGTCAAAGCCCATCACCAGAAAACAGCGCCGCGCCCCATCCAGAATTTGCTGGCGCTTGGCACTGTCTAAATTGTCATTGGTGGCGATGGCTGTTTCCATAAGTGCTTCCGTCAGGACTGCTATGCAACATAATTGAGGCTAAACCGAACCGTTCGGTCTTGTGTATAGCTGAATCTCCTGCTATACGCAAGCAATACCGAACCGTTCGGTTCAATTTTCAGCAGATTGCCGTGAATTGAGTCAGAAACGGAACGATTGAAAAGAAAACCGGAACAGTTCCTCCCCTGTTCCGGTTTGTCTTCTGCAAAAAGAAAAAGAGTTTTCAAATGTCCAGCCCTGCCCTCAAGACCGCACCGCAAGAAGCCCCTGCACACCGCCCGCACGTCGTCCCCGCTGGCGCACCAGCTCCTTCAATAGCGCCCAATGCACAGCAGCCAGCGCCCAAAAAGTCCTCTCCCACCCGCAAGCTGATCATAGGTGCAGTGGCTTTGGTGGCTTTGGCCGTCGCTGCCAAATATGGCTATGACTATGCAACGGTAGGCCGCTTCATGGTCTCTACCGATGATGCCTATGTAAAGGCCGACACTTCGGTGCTTTCCACCAAGGTGGCTGGCCTTGTGACCGAAACCCCGGTGCTCAACAACACACCGGTAAAGGCCGGAACGGTTCTGCTGCGCCTCGATACCAAGGATTATGAATTGGCCATCGCGGATGCCAAGGCCAAGATCGCCACGCAGCAAGCAGGCATTGCCGTCATTGGCAAGCAGAAGGCGGCTCAGCAAGCGCAGATCGCCTCCGCCCAGGCCCAAGCCCAGGTGGCCAAGGCAGGCGAACTCAATGCGGTTCTCACCCAGCAACGCACCAGCCAGATGGTGAAGAGTAACGTCGGATCCCAGCAAGCGCTGGATGATGCCAACCGTGCGCGCGACGTGGCCGAAGCCGGCATCACCCAAGCTGATGCTGGCATCCAAGCAGCAGTGGCTCAACTCGCTGTGCTTGACGCCAATGAAGCGCAAGCCCAAGCCGTACTCGCCAACCTCAATGTGTCCCTGGAAAAGGCCCAACATGATTTGGAGTCTGCCGAGATCAAGGCCCCCTTTGATGGCGTTGTTGCCAACCGTGCCGTGGCTCCGGGCGAATTCGTTGGCCCCGGCACCAACTTGATGGCGCTTGTGCCGGTGCAGACCAGCTTCATCACGGCCAACTTCAAGGAAACCCAGCTCGCCACACTGCATCCCGGCCAGAAGGTTGAGATTGATGTGGACGCCTTCAAGGGCGAAACTTTCGCAGGCAAGGTGGCCAGCATTTCGCCCGCTTCAGGGGCAGAATTCTCGCTGCTGCCGCCCGATAATGCCACCGGCAATTTCACCAAGATCACCCAGCGCTTCCCCGTGAAGATTCTGCTGCCGCCGGAACTTTCTGCCAAGTTGCGCCCCGGCATGTCAGTTGCTGTCTCGGTTGATACGCGCGACAAGGGCGAAGCCGCGAACTGATGTCTGCGACTGCCACCATGCCGCAAGGCCCCGGTGCTGCGGCACCACCACAAAACCCGGCGCAGGCGCAAGCTGTGCCCATGCGGCATATTGTGGCCTTCTTCTTCATGGTCTTTGGCATGTTCATGGCGATTCTGGATATCCAGATTGTCTCGTCATCGCTTGCCGAAATTCAGGCCGGCATTTCCGCCAGTGCCGATGAAATCACCTGGGTGCAGACCAGTTACCTTATCGCCGAAGTGGTGATGATTCCGCTTTCGGGCACACTCACGCGCATCTTCTCAACGCGCTATCTCTTTGCTGCCTCGGCCGCCGCCTTCACGCTGATGAGCTTGATGTGCGCGCTGTCAAGTTCAATTGGCGAGATGATGGTCTGGCGCGCGCTGCAAGGCTTCCTCGGCGGGGCAATGATCCCCACCGTTTTTGCCACCTCATTCACGATTTTTCCGCCGCGCCTGCGCGGTGTGATTTCGCCGATCATCGGCCTCATTGCCACACTGGCGCCCACCATTGGCCCGACAGTCGGCGGCTATCTGACTGATATTTTCTCGTGGCACTGGCTGTTTTTGGTCAACATCATCCCCGGCATTTTGGTCACAGTGGGCACCTACCTCACCATTGATTTCGATAAGCCCAACCTGAAACTGATCGAAACTTTTGATTGGACGGGCCTCGCCCTGCTCGCGGTTTTCCTCGGCACATTGGAATATGTGTTGGAAGAGGGTGCGGCTGATGATTGGTTGAATTCCGAAGTAATCCGCAATCTGGCACTGGCTTGTGCGGTCTCCGGCAGCGTTTTCTTCTGGCGCATGTTCACCAGGCCCAACCCGCTGGTGGATTTTCAGGCCTTCAAAAACCGCAATTTCACGGCAGGCACAATTTTCTCTTTCACCATGGGCATTGGCCTTTATGGCCTCACCTATCTCTATCCTGTCTATCTCGCGCGCATTCAAAACTATTCGGCCATGATGATTGGCGAAACCATGTTTGTAACCGGCGTTGCCATGTTCCTCACAGCACCCGTCGCCGGGCGTCTCTCCACCAAGGTTGACCCGCGTATCATGATTGGCGGCGGCTTTATTGGCTTTGCGCTGGGCACATGGCAGGCGCATTACATCACGTCTGATTGGGCCTTCTGGGAATTGCTCGTGCCCCAAATCCTGCGCGGCGTGTCCCTGATGATGTGCATGGTGACAGTGACCAACATTGCGTTGGGCGATTTGACGCCCATTCAATTGCGCGGCGGATCAGGCCTGTTCAATTTGACGCGAAATCTCGGCGGTGCCGTTGGCCTCGCTCTGATCAACACCACGATGAACCAGCGTTTTGATCTTCATCTCCAGCGCCTGCACGAAGATGTGAACTGGGCTTCATCAACGGCAAATGAAACCCTCACCAACATGACCTATGCCATGGGCAAGTTGGGCTCAAACGCCAATCTGGCCGCACTGAAGCAAATGTCCCTGCTGGTGCGCAAGCAGGCTTTCACGCTGGCCATTGCAGACATCTTCTTCCTGCTGACCATTGTGTTTCTCTCCATCATCTTGATGCTGCCCTTGCTCAATAAACCCAAGCCACAAGGCGGCGGCGCAGGCGGCGGTCACTAGACCGCGCTCAACTCAATTGATCCAATCCGAATTTCGTCATTCCCGCGAAAGCGGGAATCTGCGTTTGGTCGCCCATACAAATGTGGAAGCCACATTCAAACTGAGATGCCCGCTTTCGCGGGCATGACGGAGTATAGATGGGATCCAGATAAAGTGCCCCTTTCTAAACCGCGCGCTTGGCACCGTAGAAAATCTGGTCCCGCTCACGCGCATGGGCGCGCACCGCATCCCCGAACGCGGTGAACAGCTTGACTGAATCCGGATTCTGCGCGGCCTTGTATTCCGGGTGCCACTGCGTGGCAAAGGCAAAGCTGTGCGCACCCTTCACCGATACCGCCTCAACGACACCATCGGGTGCACGGGCCTCAACCTCAAGCCCCTGCCCCAACGTCTTTATGCCTTGTCGGTGCACGCTGTTTACGCGCGTCGAGCTTCTGCCCAGAATGCGCTCCAACACGCCGCCCTTGGTAATGGCCACATCATGCACCAGCGCATAACGCATGTCCGGATCATCAGTGTGGCCACGGTGGTCAAGCCGGCCTGCACCGCTTTGCAATTCGGTTTCAAGCGATCCGCCCATCACCACATTCAGTTCCTGAAAACCCCGGCAGATGCAGAACAAGGGAATGCCACGGTCAATCACGGCGCGGATGAGCTTCAATGTCGTCTGGTCGCGCCCATGATCATAGGGTTCATGCGCCTCAGTGGCCGCCTCGCCATAATGCGGTGGGTGGACATTGGACACAGCGCCCGTCATCAACACACCGTCGAAATGATCCAGCAGCGCGTTGATCTCCTGATCATCAATCAGCGAAGGGATCATCACCGACAGGACGCGGGATATATCCGTCAGTGCACGGACATACTTGTCGCCCAGTGAGTGAAACTGGAATCCGGATTTTTCATAGGTGTCGGCAGGCAGGCCAACGAGGGGCATTTTTTCCGTTGTCATTGTCTCACATCA
>JAYTIG010000237.1:0-1836 GCA_043731995.1 Hyphomicrobiales bacterium | reverse complement strand
TGAAGCAAGGGAACACAAGATGAAGCTTGGGATCCTCACCGCACCTTTTGCCGACACGGAGCTCAACCCGCTGGCTGATTGGGCCGCGTCTGCTGGTTTTGAAGCCCTCGAAATTGCTTGCTGGCCCGCAACAGGTGGTGAAGCCCGCCGCTATGCGGGCACATCGCACATCAATGTTGATGGCCTCACCAAGTCGCGCGCCAGCGAGATCAAAGCCCAATTGAATGAAAAAGGCATCGGCATTTCAGGCCTGGGCTATTATCCCAATCCACTCCATGCCGATGCCGACCACCGCGAGCGCGTGATCGCGCACCTCAAGAAGGTCATCGTAGCGGCAAGCCTGATGCAGGTCCCAGTGGTGAATACCTTTATCGGCGGTGACCGCACATTGACCGTTGAAGAAAACTGGGAACGGGCCAAGGTCATTTTCGGCGACATTGTCGCCCATGCCCGCGACCACGGCGTTATGCTCGCCATTGAAAACTGCCCGATGATTTTTTCATACGATGAATGGCCGGGGGGGCACAACATCGCTTATTCACCCAAAATCTGGCGCCGCATTTTCGAAACCTGGGGCGAGGACATCGGCATGAATTTCGATCCCAGCCATCTCGTCTGGCAAATGATCGATCCCATCCGCTTTATCCGCGAATTTGGCGCAACTCTGGTGCATGTTCATGCCAAGGATCTGATGATTGACCGTGACAAGCTTTACGAAAATGGCGTGATGTCAATGGGCATTGGCTGGCAGGTGCCGCGCATGCCGGGCCTTGGCGACATCAATTGGGCAGACATTTTTGCAGGCCTCTATCGTGCTGGTTACGATGGATCTGTGATTATCGAACACGAAGACCGGACGTTTGAAGGAACAGACGACAAGGTCAAAAGGGGCTTCCTGTTGGCGCGGGATGTTTTGCGCCCCTTCGTGAAGTAATGCGCCATCATAAAATAATGTTACGCAATGGGAGAACGACAAATGACGAAACTGTTTCTAGGGACTACAGCTCTGGCTTTGGCCATCGGCTTTGCCGGCGTTGCTGAAGGCAAGACTTACAAGATCGGCGTGTCCAATACTGTGCAAGGCAATGGCTGGCGCGAAGAAATGGTCTGTGCCATGAAGGCTCAAGCGATCGCTTCAGGCGAAGTCTCGAAACTCAACATTGCCCACCGCAACACCGATGCGGCAGGCCAGCTCGAAGACATCCGCAACCTCATTCAGGCCGGTGTTGATGCCATCGTCGTCAACCCTGCCAACCCCGACGGCATCAATGCCGCCATCAAGGAAGCAACTGCCAAGGGCATTGTCGTGGTGGCCGTTGACCAGGCTGTGACGGAACCCTCCGCCTACATCCTGTCCAACAACCAGGAACAATATGCCTATCTCGGTGCAAAATGGCTGTTCCAGAAAATGGGTGGCAAGGGCAGCGTGTTCTATATGCGCGGCGCTGCTGGTGCCTCAGCCGATACGGATCGTGACAAAGGGTTCAAGAAGGCGTTGGCCGAATTCCCCGGTGTGAAGGTTGCGCAGGAAGTCTTCACTGGCTGGCAACAGGACAAGGGCAAGCAGCAGATGCTTGACTTCATCTCGTCCGGCGCCAAGTTTGATGGTGTGTGGACCTCCGGCATCGACAATGTGATCGTGGATGCGTTCAAGGATTCAGGCGCTCCCATGGTTCCAATCGTGGGCGCTGATAATGCTGGCTTTGTGAGCCAGCTGCTCAGCGTCAAGGGTCTTGTCGGCGCAGCCGTCACCAATCCGGGCTCTGTGGGTGGTGCGGGTGTTGCCCTCGCCCTGCAAATTCTCGATGGCAAGAAGCCAGCCAGCCAGACTGTTCT
>JAYTIG010000236.1:0-1839 GCA_043731995.1 Hyphomicrobiales bacterium | reverse complement strand
GCAGGCGAGTCATTGGTATCGGAAATCGATGCACCACCACCATTGGTTCCGTAGGTCACTATTTTCTTGCCTACAAGGTTCGCACCGTCCACGCAGGTATTCACGTTGAGGGCACAATCCGTAACGGCAGTGTTTGCTTGTGCAGCCATCGGGGCGAGAGCGGCAAAAGCAAGGGCTGTCAGCCCAAAGAAAATCTTGGTCATGTTGGACTCCTTGAATTGTAGTTTGCATTGAGCAACGCTTCTGTGCGTTGCCTACAACAAGACGTGGGAGGGCATTCTGTTCCTTCACAAGATCGCTGAATGCCAGCCATGCGATAGCGCGATGTCAGTGAGACAATTTCAATACAAGTTCATGAAGTTTCATTTATCTGCATAGATTTTGCGCAAGCAACACGGACGCGCGCCATCGCGCATGACGACGCCGGAAGAGAGGTCAGCTCGCTTCCCATTATGCTCATCAGGAGGCGGAGAAATTCGTTTGAAGATCGGGAATAAAATGAGCGAACCGGAACCCGGTGAAAGCCAGTGTTCCAGTCCGCTCCTCTCTCTTGATCAGGGAGTTAATCAAAAATCAGATGTGTGGCACGGCTGTTGCCGTCGGCCAGAACAGTCGCAGGCCTCAAGATCTTGATAATCGGGCTGCTGCCTGAATCCATCTTGGTCAAATCTTTTGCGGCATCTTCAGCTTTGCCATTGCCGATCTGCAATCCATAGCTCACCATCGGCTTGCCAACCTGATCTGCGCCCAAGACGCAATTTATCACGTCAGTGCTGCAACCATAATTGGCGCCGCTGTTGTTATTGGCCTGCGCCGCGACAGGGGCCATCAGGGTAATCGAAAGGGCTGCAAGCCCAAGCATAAGTTTTGTCATTTTAATCTCCATTTTTTGCGATCAAAACGCCGCAGGAAGCGTCGTTGTCTATGAAACGCAGGCCAACGGAGAAGGGATCATCGCCACCATGGGATGCTGGAACACGATTTCGCGAGCTTCGATGACGCACATGTGAGCGCCAAAAAACAAGTGAGCCCAGATGCTCTGCTAGATTTTTGGCTCGTCCTTTTCAATCTGCGTAATTGCAGCTTTCACCGCCAGCAAATGTGGATTGATCGCCAGCGCTTCGTTGAAAGCGGCAATGGCATCATCACTCTTGCCCGTGGCGCGCAGGATCATGCCTTTGCCAACCAGCGCGCCAAAATTGCGCGGCTCCAACTCCAACACATGATCAATGTAGATCATCGCCGCATCATAGCGTTTCAATTGATAATAGAGCGAGGCGCGGCGGTTCCAGCCCTCGGCATAGTTGGGATAGGTTTCCAGAAGTTGCGCCAGCATTCTTTCGGCCGGTTCAAAATCACGCGCACTGATCGCGGCGGAAGATTGCCGCAACAGAACTTCCGCCGTGGGAGAATCATTGCGCGACCAGATTTCCCAAATCTCAGACTCAATTCTTGCGGTGTCTGAATGAGGAGGCGCGCTGTGCAATTGACCAAGCAACCTGTCCAATTTCTTGGCGCGCTTTTCAGCAGGCGATTCCTGGCCCACGGGGATGGTTGTGCTGGCGCTGGCCTGGCCCTGCACGGGCGCAGGCTGATCCTCGGCCAAGGCCGGAACGGTAAGCAGAAAGCAGATGGCCAAAGCAGCAATGCAACGCATGGAGGCACTATAGCGCGCATCGCACCATCAAACAAACAAACCGCGCCAGGTTGCCCAGGCGCGGTTCGAAAATCCAAACAGACGGCTGTGTTAGCCCTGACGCGCCTTGAAGCGCGGATTGGTCTTGTTGATGATATAGACCCGGCCCTTGCGGCGGATCAGCTTGTTGTCACGATGGCGCT
>JAYTIG010000235.1:0-5030 GCA_043731995.1 Hyphomicrobiales bacterium | reverse complement strand
GGCGATGCGCCGGTTCAGCGCACCTCGCGCAAATCGCTGCGGCTTCTGGGGTCAGTGGGAGAACCGATTAATCCCGAGGCCTGGGAATGGTATCACCGCGTCGTGGGTGATGGCCGCTGCCCGATTGTGGATACCTGGTGGCAAACCGAAACAGGTGCAGCACTGATGACGCCCTTGCCCGGCGCCCATAAGCTGAAACCTGGTGCCGCCGCCATGCCGCTCTTCGGTGTGCGCCCCGCGCTGGTGGATGAGAAGGGCGAATTCCTCGAAGGTGAAACTTCCGGCAATCTTGTGTTGCTCGATTCCTGGCCGGGCCAGGCACGCACGGTTTATGGCGATCATCCGCGCTTCGTTGAAACCTATTTCTCGACTTACAAGGGCATGTATTTCACCGGTGACGGCTGCAAGCGAGATGCCGACGGCTATTACTGGATCACCGGCCGCGTGGATGACGTGCTGAACGTCTCTGGCCACAGGCTGGGTACGGCGGAAGTTGAGTCTGCACTTGTTTCGCATCCGAAGGTGTCTGAGGCCGCCGTTGTCGGTTATCCGCATGACATCAAGGGCCAAGGCATCTATTGCTATGTCACCTTGATGAGCGGTGAACAGGGTGATGACTCGCTTCGCAAAGTGCTGGTGGATCACGTGCGCAAGGAAATCGGCCCCCTGGCCACGCCAGACAAGATCCAGTTTGCACCGGGCTTGCCAAAGACTCGCTCTGGCAAGATCATGCGCCGCATCTTGCGCAAGATCGCCGAAGATGACTTCGGCTCTTTGGGAGATACTTCAACCCTGGCGGATCCAGCCGTTGTCGATGACCTTATTAATAATCGGCAAAATCGCAAAAACCTCCAGCTTTGACTTGAATTCGCAGCGCTGGCTCCCTAACTAAACAGTAATGTTCAGCCTCAGGGGCCAGCTTGTTGATTGATAGTATTTTAGCGCCTGATGCGATCACCGCCTTTTTCAAGGTGGTGATGATTGACCTTGTTCTGGCTGGCGACAATGCGATTGTCATAGGATTGGCAGCAGCTGGCCTGCCCAAAGAGCAACGCGCCAAGGCCATTCTGGTGGGCATAGGTGCTGCCACGGTCTTGCGCATACTTTTTGCCGTCGTTGCCATTCAATTGCTGAAAATGATTGGCCTCATTCTGGTGGGTGGTTTCCTGCTGCTATGGGTGTGCTGGAAGATGTGGCGTGAGCTGCGCCAGGGCCGCGCCACAGAGGATGCCACCGAAGCGGTTACTGGCGAAGATCTGGACAAGGATGGCAAGATCGCTGGCCGCGCGCCGCGCAAAAGCTTTGCCGCCGCCGCTTGGCAAATTGTTGTGGCTGATATTTCCATGTCGCTGGACAATGTTCTGGCCGTGGCCGGGGCGGCGCGTGAACATCCTTATATTTTGGCTGCGGGGCTGGCGTTGTCGGTGGCGCTGATGGGCCTTGCCGCATCATTTATCGCGCGCTTGCTCAATCGCTTTCGCTGGATTGCCTATGCTGGTCTTGTCATTATTCTCTATGTGGCGCTGGATATGATCTATCGCGGCTCCTTGGAAATGTGGCCACATGTTGCGCCAGCGCTGGCCGGTTGATCAGGAAGGCACTTTTACAGTTTTGCGGCGTTTTGTTTCCGCAGTTTTGGTTGAAGTGGAAGTTTCGCTTCCGGCAAGGAAAGTCTTCAAGCCCTCAATTTCTTCCGGCTTCATGTGGAGTCCGAGCTTGGAGCGCCGCCACAAAATGTCTTCCGCAGTTTGGGCGAATTCCTCGCGCTTCAAGAATTTTATCTCGCGCTCTGAAAGTGGTCCAAAGAATTTGCCCAGGTCGGAAGCAAAGCGTGCGTCCTCCAGAATTTCCTCCATCCGGGTGCCATAGGCGTGGAACATGCGCTCGACATTCTGCGGCTTGAGGAAGGAATATTTCTTCTGCTGTGCGGCGATGTAGCTATTGATTTCACCATAGGCCATGCCACCGGGCAGCTTTGCACCCGCAGTCCAAGGCCCATTCATGGCCGGAAAGAAGGGAGCCGCTATCGCCAATGCGGCTTCCGCCAATTTGCGTGACGTGGTGATTTTGCCGCCGAAGATGGAAAGCATTTGCGGGCCGCCTGCTTCACCTTCCAGTTTCAGCACATAATCCCGCGTGGCGGATTGTGCATCCGTCGCGCCATCATCATAAAGTGGCCGGATGCCAGCATAGCTCCAGCGGATCATGTCTCTGGAAATGGGCCGCTTGAAATAGGCCCGCACGGCGTTGAGCAGGTAATCCGTTTCATCGTCGGTGATTTGCACTTGCGTGGGCTCGCCAAGATAATCGAGATCCGTCGTGCCAATCAGCGTGAACTTGCCTTCATAGGGAATTGCAAAATCAATGCGCCCGTCGCCATTCTGGAAAATATAACATTTGTCATGGTCATAGAGCCTGTCCACCACAATATGGCTGCCCTTCACCATGCGCACTTTGGAGGGCTCGGCCTGATGGACAACATGCGAAAGCACGTCCCCCACCCATGGCCCGGCAGAATTGATCAACATCTTGGCTTGCACAGTCTCTTGTGCGGCACCGTTTTCTACGGTCATTGTCCAGCTGTTCCCAGACCTTTCAGCCTTCAGGCATTTCGTTCGTGTGCGGATGACGGCGCCCTTGGCCTTGGCGTCCACGGCACAAAGTGCCACCAGCCTGGCATCATTCACCCAGCAATCGGAATATTCCCATCCATGGGTGAATTCCTCGCGCAAAGGGCCACCAGATTCATCCGTGGCAAAATTTACGCTGCGCGTGCCCGGCAAGATCTTTCGGCCACCCAAATGGTCATAGAGAAAAAGCCCCAGCCGGATCAGCCAGCGCGGCCGCAAGCCCGCATGATGCGGCAGGACAAAGCGCAACGGCCAGATGATGTGCGGAGCTGCATTGAGCAGCACTTCCCGCTCAATCAAAGCTTGGCGGACAAGGCGAAATTCGTAGTATTCGAGATAGCGCAACCCACCATGGATCAGTTTGGTGGATTTGGAAGAGGTGCCCGAAGCCAGGTCATCTTGCTCGACAAGATAGACTGATAAGCCACGGCCCGCGGCGTCGCGTGCAATGGCAGTACCATTCACGCCGCCGCCAATAATGAAAAGATCGTAAGTCAAAGCAAATTCCTGATTTGAGCCAAGATGCAACACCTTGAACCGTTTTTCCAGCCCGCTATTCTGGCACCATGAAAAGCCAAGCGATCAATCCCGTAATTGCAGAAGTATTTCGCGGCCCAATGGCCGAAAGCCGCCACCGCGGCGCCTTTGCAGTGGCGGACCAGAATGGCCGCATTGTGGCCAGCACGGGGGGCTTTGCGGAAGTCTTTTTCCCGCGTTCTGCCATCAAGGCGTTTCAATGCCTGCCGCTGGTTGAAAGTGGCGGGGCTTCGCGCTTTAGCTTGAATGATGAGGAAATTGCACTTTGCTGTTCCTCCCACGCGGGAGAACCCGAGCACGTGCGGGTGGCGCGCAGCATTCTTGGCAAGGCTGGCATAGATGAAACCTGCCTTGAATGCGGTGTCCACATGCCAACAGCGCGCGAGGCAACTTACGACCTGGTCCGCAGGGGCGAAAAGCCACTGCAGGTTCATAACAATTGTTCGGGCAAACACGCAGGGATGCTGGCGCTGGCCAAACACTTGGGCGCATCGTTGCAAGGCTATGTGCTGCCCGATCATCCCGTGCAGCGCGTTGTGGCTGAATGCCTCGGCCGCCATTGCGACATTGATCTCACTCAGGCACCCGTGGGAACTGATGGCTGTTCCGTTCCCACTTGGGCGCTGCGCATGGACAGGCTTGCCATGGGATTTGCACGCCTCACTGACAGCGGAAATGAAGCATCGCAATGGATCATCCGTGCCGCCCGTGCGCATCCATTCCTGATTGCAGGAACAGGCCGCTTTGACACCAGGATCATGCATGCCGTGCCGCGGCTTTTCATAAAAGTTGGTGCAGAAGGCGTGTTTTGCGGTTGCGTCCCTCATGCCGGCCTGGGCTTTGCCCTGAAATGTGATGACGGCGCCACGCGCGGTGCCGAAGTGGCCGCCGCGCACATGCTTGCTGGACTGGATGTCTGGAACCAAGCTGAGCGCGACACGTTGCAGGCTTTCGCGCGAGAACATCTCACCAACTGGCGAAAACTTGACGTGGGCGATGTGGTGGCTGCCAAGCTTGATTAAATGTTTCACACCACCTCACAAATTTGTGTGCTCTATTGACTGGAAGGGGCATCGCGAAGGCCCTAGTTTTGGCGAAACGGAGATTTGAAACATGCGGAAGTTCATGCTTGCGGCCCTCGTTGCACTTTTCGCTTTTCCGCTGATGGCTTTCACGGCCCAGGCCAAAACCCAGTCGGCCATTTTTGCTGGCGGTTGCTTCTGGTGTGTTGAATCAGATTTTGACAAGATCAAGGGCGTGACAGAAACCCTCTCTGGTTACGCGGGCGGCACGATGAAGAACCCGACGTATCACAACCACGAGGGCAATCAGGAGGCCGTAAAAGTGAGCTTCGATCCGGATATCGTGAGCTACGACACGCTGGTACGCACCTTCCTGCATTCAACCGACGTAGTGGATGCCGGTGGCCAGTTCTGCGACCGGGGAGATGCATATATTTCGGTGATCTTCACAATGGATGACGAGCAGCAGAAGCTTGCCGAAGCTGCAGTGGCCGATGCCGGAAAAGCGCTGGGCCAGAAGATCCTTACTCCTGTCCGCCCTTTTACGACCTTCACGCCAGCCGAAGACTATCACCAGAATTACTATCTTGGCCAAAACCGCGTGCTCACGCGCTTTGGCTGGATCAAGCAGGCCGATGCCTATGAGGACTATCGCCAGGCCTGTGGCCGTGATGCGCGCGTAAAAGAGCTTTGGGGCAAGGCCGCCTATACCGATGGCAAGATGACGAACTAGATAATCTCATCCTCATCCGGCACAGCTTCGGCGCTGCGCGATCTGGTCTTCAGCTTGGCAATATGGAACAACGCGTCTCCACGGTTCACGATTGGCAAATTTGTGCGG
>JAYTIG010000234.1:0-1842 GCA_043731995.1 Hyphomicrobiales bacterium | reverse complement strand
TCTCATCTGCGAGTTTGACGTGGAGGTTTTCGATCTTCAACATTTTAGCCAACAGAACCTTCCAAACTAATTCCAATCAATTTTTGCGTTTCCGCCATGAATTCCATGGGGAGTTGTTGCAGCACATCGCGCACGAAGCCGTTGACGATCAGCGCCACGGCCTCTTCCTGTGAAAGGCCCCGCGACATGCAGTAGAACATCTGATCATCGCTGATCTTGCTTGTGGTGGCCTCATGCTCGAATTGCGCGGTGGAGGTTTTTGCCTCGATATAGGGCACGGTGTGGGCACCGCATTTGTCACCAATCAACAGAGAGTCACACTGCGTGAAGTTGCGCGCATTGGTGGCTTTGCGGTGCGCGCTCACCAAGCCGCGGTAGGTGTTGTCGCTGCGGCCCGCGGCAATGCCTTTGGAGATGATGCGGCTGGATGAGTTTTTGCCCAAGTGAATCATCTTGGTTCCTGAATCCACCTGCTGCATGCCGTTGGAAATTGCGATGGAGTAGAATTCACCACGACTGTTATCGCCCCGCAAAATGACGCTTGGATATTTCCACGTGATGGCGCTGCCAGTTTCCACTTGTGTCCACGAAATTTTGGAATGGTCGCCCCGGCAGTCGCCACGCTTGGTGACAAAGTTGTAAACACCGCCCTTGCCCTCGGCATCGCCGGGATACCAATTCTGCACGGTGCTGTATTTGATCTCGGCATTGTCATGGGCGATCAATTCCACCACGGCGGCGTGAAGCTGGCTTTCCTCGCGCGTGGGCGCGGTGCAGCCTTCGAGATAGCTCACGTAAGCGCCCTTGTCGGCGATGATGAGTGTGCGCTCAAACTGGCCGGTGTTGCGGGCGTTCATGCGGAAATAGGTTGAAAGCTCCATGGGGCAGCGCACGCCGGGTGGGACATAGACAAAGCTGCCATCGGAAAACACGGCGGCATTCAGCGCGGCATAGTAATTGTCGCCTTGCGGCACAACCGAGCCCAAATATTGCTTCACCAGTTCCGGGTGTTCGCGCAGCGCCTCTGAAATCGAGCAGAAGATTACGCCAGCTTTCGCAAGTTCATCTTTGAAGGTTGTGACAACCGAAACCGAGTCAAACACTGCATCTACGGCCACGCGGCTTTGGGCGACCTCATTGCCTTCTTCATCCAGCAGGCTCTTCTCGCCTTGCTTGCGAATGCCGGCGAGGATTTCCTGTTCCTTCAGCGGAATGCCGAGCTTAGCGTAAGTTTCCAAAAGCTTCGGATCGATCTCGTCAAGCGACTTGGGTGCGGCAGAGGATTTGGGTGCGGCATAGTAATAGATGCTTTGAAAATCGATCTTGGGATAATGCACTTTGGCCCAGGTGGGTTCTTCCATCTGTTGCCAAACACGGTAGGCCTCGAGGCGCCATTCCAGCATCCATTGCGGCTCTTTCTTCTTGGCCGAAATAAAGCGCACAGTGCTTTCGTCCAAGCCGATGGGGGCGTAGTCGCTTTCGATGTCGGTTTCGAAGCCGTATTTGTATTTGTCCACCTCGATTGTTTTGACGAGGTCTATGGTGTCTTGGTCTGCCATTATGCTGCTTTTGCCTTGCTGCGCACGCGAAGCTTTTCCGTCACGGCGATGAAGTGGGTGATATCTGCCTCGGTATTGTCCCAGCCGAGGGAGATGCGGATGGCGCCTTGGGCCAGCGCAGGCTCAACGCCCATGGCCTGTAAAACGTGCGATTGTTGCACCTTGCCAGAGGAACAGGCCGAGCCAGATGAAACGGCAATGCCGTCAAGATCATAGTTGATCAACAGGCTTTCAGCTTTCAGGCCAGGAAGCGCGAAGCAGGACGTGTTGCTGAGGCGCGCTG
>JAYTIG010000233.1:0-5034 GCA_043731995.1 Hyphomicrobiales bacterium | reverse complement strand
GATCTCATGATGAACAAGATTTTGAAGCCGATGGATGGCTTGCTCAACCACATCACCATGTACCGTTTGGTGTTCTATTACGTTGGCGCTTTGCTGGCGGGAGATTTTGTGCTGGCCCTGTTTGGGTTGGCGCAACATGACGCGGCACAGCTTGCCTTCTCCGTGGCACTGATTGCCGCCGCGAGCTGGCTGGTGAACCGCGCCTTTGCCTTGGCCTTCCGCATTCCGGCCAATTCTGAATCTGTTTGGATTACGGCGGGCATCATTGCACTCATCATGCCGCCGGTTGCGGCGGGTGATGGCAAGGGCATTGCCGGGCTGGTGGTGGCATCAGCCGTCGGCATTGCATCGAAATTCCTGTTGGCGATTTACCGCAAGCATGTGTTCAACCCGGTGGCACTGGGCGTTGTGGTTGCGGCCTATGCGGTTGACGCGCCTGCCACATGGTGGGTGGGCGGCACGGTTTGGCTTTTGCCCATCGTGATCATCGGCGGCGTTTTCATTTTGCGCAAAGTGCAGCGCTTTGAAATGTTTGCAACCTATGTTGTGGCCTATCTGGCGATGACATTGTTTAACGCCACGCCAGACATGTATGGCGATCTGTTGAGCCAGACTTTTCTGTCTTCGCCTTTGTTGTTCTGCGGCCTTGCGATGTTGACTGAGCCGATGACAGCGCCCGCCGCCAAGTGGCCCTCTCTTGGATTCGGCGCCTTGGTGGGTGTGCTCTCATCGCCTGCGGCCCATATTGGCGATTTCTACTTTACGTCTGAGGTCGCACTGTTGACTGGCAATGCGCTGGCCTGGATCATCAACCCGAAATACCGCTTCAAGCTGACGCTCGAGCGGATCGAAAAGACGGCCTCGGGCTGCTATGATTATGTGTTTCAATCCCACCGCCCGGTGGCGCACAAGCCCGGGCAATTTCTGGACTGGACGCTGCACTCACTGCGTGGCGATGACCGTGGCAACCGCCGCACCTTCACCATCGCCTCTGCGCCGTCTGAAGACCGCGTGCGCCTGGGTGTGAAATTCTACCCGCAGCCTTCTGCCTACAAGCAGACTATGTTGGCGATGAAGCCGGGCGATGTGGTTTATGGTGCACAGCTGGCCGGCGATTTCACACTGCCTGAGGAGGACGAAAAGCTGGCCTTCATCGCTGGTGGCATTGGTGTCACACCTTTCCGCTCGATGATTCAGCACATGATGGATGTGGGTGACACGCGGCCAGTGACGCTGTTCTATGGCAACAACCGCGCCAATGAAATTGCCTATGTGGATGTGTTCAACCGCGCCGAAAATGAAATTGGCCTGCGCACAGTCTATGCCGTGGCAGACCAGCATCATTCTGAAACCAATTTCCACCGCGGCTTTATTGACGCTGATCTGATCATGCGCGAAATGCCGGATTACGCTGAGCGGCTGTTCTATATTTCCGGCCCGCGCAGCATGGTGGTGAAGTTTGAGCAGGTCTTGTCTGAGCTCGGCATTGCCAAGAACCGCATCAAGACGGATTTTTTCCCCGGGTTTGCTTGAGCAATAGGCTCTTTGCGAGATATTCCATTCCAATCTCCGTCACTCCTGCGAAGGCAGGGGCCCAGCTTTGACTGGATTCGGCCTGTGCGATTCAAGCTGGATCCCCGCCTTCGCGGGGATGACGAAAGGAAGGATCGGAACATTGTCGCAACCGGGTCTTTGCTGCTGTCTCCTTTCTGTGGTTTAAGGCCGCATGCAGAAACTGCCCAGAGACCTCGTTCAACATGCCATCCGGTTTTGGCCTGCGACGAAAGCTTCGATTAAGAAGTCAGCCGGCGGATATGACGGCCGGGACATCACGGTTGTCACTTCCTTCTTTGATTTGGGACGTGGCGATTGGAAAGTGGCAAGTGGCAAAAATTCGCCTTTCCAGCGTTCGCTTGATCATTACTTTAAATATTTTGCCCATCTGGCCAAACTGAAAAATCCAATGGTGATCTTTGTTGCGCCGGAACATGCCCAGCGTGTGTTGGATTTGCGCAAGGCCGCCGGGCTGGAAGGCATCACCAGTGTTTTCACCGTTTCGGAATTATTTGAGATTGATGAAATCAAGGCCTTGGTGGCGGAAGTGCAGAGCAAGATGACTCCGGCCTTTCAAAACTGGGTGCGCTTTCCCAAGGCACCTGAGTTCACCCAGCCGCGTTATGCGGTGCTTGACGCCTTGAAGTCAATTTTTGTGAACACCGCCATCGCGGCCAATGCTGTGCCCACAGAGCAGGCGGCCTGGCTGGATTTTGGCTATGCGCGGGATGAGAAATGTTTTGATGCCGCAAAGCCCTGGCGCTTTGATGCAGGCGGCAAGATCAACCTGTTTCACATGCGGCCCATGGATGACATGCCAGCCTTCAAAGTGGTGCAGCGCGGCTATGTCTATTTTCAGGGCGGCTGCAAGATTGGGCCTGTGGGTGCTTGGCCTGCATTCTCAGGGGCCATTGATCACGCGCTGGTGGGTTTGCTGACATCTGATCTCGTTGATGATGAGCAGACGCTGCTCCTCATGGCCTACCGCGCCAACCCTTTCGCTTACCGAATCTTTCCGATGGATCGGCGCGACTGGCGCGTGGCCATCCGGTTCTTCAATGAGGAGCGGATGGGGGAGGATGTGCAGTTCCATGACTATGGCCTGGTCAACCGGTTGAAGGACAGCGCAGTGGGCCGTATAGCGAGACATTTGGCAGCCAAGGCCGGGCGTGCGACGGACAAGTTCTCTTAGCCTTCGAGATGCTTGCGATAGCGTTCGCGTGTTGTGCCATCGCGGCTGCGAAGATAGTTGCCCAGGCTGATTAATGGAGCCAGGCGTATCATTCCCGTTTGCACCATTCCTGCCCAGGGCGTTCCTTCCAGCATAGCGCGATATTGCTGGTAATAGTCTGAATAGCCGATGCCCTTCACCTTGTGCCAAGGTTTGTGATCGCGTGTGAAATGGCGGAGCACGGGTGTTTCAGGGAAATAATCTGACACGATTGAAATGAGATTGAAGCGTGTGGGCATGCGCTGCCACTGGTTTGCGAATACCAAGTTCATCACGTCCTGATCCGGGAAACTCAGCTTCTTGCCCGAGGCGCTGAGGCCGAGAATCCGGCCCACACATTCCGGAAGTTTTTTCTGCGCCAGTATCTGAGGCCAATCAAACAGCAGCACACCGGAATTGAAGTAGCGCGAGCCCGATGGCAGGCCGATGGATTGCGGATGCCTGGCGTGGCCGCCGGAACGCTTGGGGAAAGATTGATAGTCTTCAACCGCACCCAGCAGCTTGCCTTGCAGTTCATTGTTCAGCACCTGTGCGATGGGCGCCAAAGCCAGAATATCAGAATCGAGATAGAGCACGCGCTGGTAAGTGGGATCGAGCATCTGATCCAATGTGAGGCGCAGGAAGGCGGCGGCGCTGAAGCGCTTGGGCGCACGGTCGATCAATTCTTGCGGCAACACACCATCGATGATGGTGGCCGTGAAGTTGTGGTGCGTCAGGAAAGTTTGAAATTCCGCGCGGTCCTTCTCCGTCAGGCCCATGGCGACGACGTAGAAATCGGCCAATTCCGCGCCACCCTGATCAAAGCAGGATTTGAGTGTGCAGGCCGCCAGCGGCAGCCAGCTTGGTGTGCAGCATGTGACAATGGCATTCGGTTTGGTTTTGGGCGTGAAGGTGGTGCGCATCACGGCCTTTCGAGATGTTTGCGGTAGCGGTGGCCGGAGATGGGGTCGAGCTTGCGCAAGACAATGCCGCCAGTGCCTTCGAATGATGGCCGCTTGTAGCGGCCTGGCACGTATTCGGGCCAAGGGCTTTGCGTAAAGGTGCTGCGATAGAATTCACGGCCGCGGGAAAAGCCGGGTTGCCACAAATCTCCCCACGGCTTTTGCTGGTTGGAGAAATGGCGGAATACAGGCGTGGCAGGGAAGTAGTCCACAAAAAAGGCCATCAGGTTGAAACGCAAATCCAACCTTTGCCAATCACCGGCGAATTCAAGGTTCAGCACATCTTGATCTGGAAGGTTAAATCCTTTGCCTTGGCGCATGGCCAAAGCGATGTGTTCAACACAATGCCGCAAATGGGCTTTCTCCCGTACCTTCGGCCAATCAAACAACAAGACACCGGAGTTGAAATAGGGCGCGTCTTTGCCAAGACCGATGTTTTTGGTGTGTGAAGAAAAGAAAGCCAGCGGGCCGGGCAGGGATTGGTAATCTTCCACCGCGCCCAGCGCCTTGCCCTTCAGGTCTGCCGCGAAAATGTCGGCCACCGGCCCTTCAGCCAGAATGTCGCAATCGAGGTAAAGCACGCGGGCATAATGCGCGGGCAGGATTTCATCCAGTTTCAGCCGCAAAAGGGCAGCTGGGCTGAAGCGCAGCGCCGGAAAACCGGCCAGCGCGTGGGGCAGGGTGGCATCAATCACATTTGCCGAGAAACCATGGGACTTGGTGAAACCGGCAAATTTCTCGTGATCCACCGCTGCGGCCCCGATCACTGCCACATGCAAATCCGTCACTTTATCCGCGCCCTGCTGCACGCAAGACAGAAGCGTTGCCGCAGCGTACGGCAGCCAGTTGGCGGTGCAGCAAAGGATGATGGCGTTGGGGCTCAATTTCAGGTCTCAGATGAAGCAGGGCCCCTCATATGCGCAGGCCGGAGCCCACGCAAACGGGATTCCCGGCCCAACTTGCCTTCTTTTCCCGTTTCCCCTATAGGGCCGCCATCCCGGCGTCGTCCACCCCTGGAGGGAGGCCGGGCTTTATCTATTGGAGAATTCAAATGTCTAAAATCGTGAATATCAAGGCCGCAATCCGCGGCCGAGCAGGCAAGGGGGCCGCTCGCGCAGTTCGTCGTGAGGGTCTCGTTCCGGGTGTCGTCTATGGCGACAAGAAAGACCCTCAGATCATTTCAATGATCTATAAGAATATTGAACCGCATGTGCAGACGGGCCGCTTCCTGTCCACGCTGGTTGATCTTGAGGTTGATGGTGCCACTTTGCGCGCCATCCCGCGCGATATCCAGTTTGACCCGGTGAA
>JAYTIG010000232.1:0-1846 GCA_043731995.1 Hyphomicrobiales bacterium | reverse complement strand
CGAGAAGCCAACGCGTTCTTCCATTCCGCGTGGCACCAACCCGGCATCAATCGATCTTGAACAAGCGCTGAAGCTGCTTTCATTGCCGCGCGAAGTTGGTATTCATCCTGAAACGCAAACGCCGATCGTTGCCAATTTTGGGCGCTTCGGGCCTTTCATTCTGCATGATGGTGTTTATGCCAATCTGGAGAGCAAGGACGATGTGTTCACCATTGGCCTCAATCATGCCGTTGATCTTTTGGCGCAAAAGCGGGCCAAGGGCCCTTCCAACCGTGCGCGCCCCGGGGCATTGAAGAATCTGGGCCCGCATCCGGATGGCGATGGCAATGTGGAGGTTTTCTCGGGCCGCTATGGCGCTTATGTGAAGCATGGCAAGACCAATGCCACGATCCCCGGCGACAAGACGCCGGAAACCATCACCCTGGATGAGGCCTTGACCCTGATCGCCGAGCGCGAGGAAAAGACGGGCAAGAAGCCCCGGGCAAAAAAAGCCGCCAAGAAAGCGGCCAAGAAGCCTGCAAAAAAGGTGGCCAAGAAAGCTGCCAAGAAGGCTGCCGTTGCCGCAGAAGCCTAAACGCGCGCCCAAAACACTTCACGCTGGCGTGCCGAGCGCTGCTGACATTTTGCAATTCATCGCAGATTCGCCCGGCATCGTGGGCAAGCGCGAGATAGCACAAGCCTTCAGCGTGAAGGGGGCCGACAAGATCGGGCTCAAGAAACTGCTGAAGGACATGGAGCAGCGCGGAGAGCTCAAGGCCAAGCGCAAGCGGTTCACTTCAAAGAATGGCTTGCCGCCTGTTGGCGTGGTTGAGGTTCAGGGCACTGACAAGGATGGCGATCTTTTCGGGCGGTTCGTTTCCGATGAAGCCGCCACTACGCCTGTGCCTCTATTGGTTATCAGCGGTGAAGGCCGCGCGCCGAAGCGGGGCGACCGGGTTGTGGCCAAACTGGAAGCGCTGGCCCATCATCATCTTTACAAGCATCAAGCCAAGGTGATGCGCATTTTGCCCGCAGGCGGGGGCAAATTGCTTGCCATCTTCCGCCTGATCAAGGGCAAGGGTGCGCGGCTCATCCCTGTGGATAAGAAAGCCAAGACCGAATACCAGGTTTTGCCCGGCGATGATGGTGAAGCCGAAAATGGCGAGCTGGTTTCTTTTGAGATCGTGCGCGAGCGCGGCTTTGGCCTGCCTGCCGCGCGCGTGAAGCAGCGGCTTGGCGACTTGCGTGACCCCCGCAACATCTCTCTCATCGCCATCAACCAGCATGGCATTCCCAATACTTTCCCTGAGAGGGTATTGGGCGAATCCGAAGCGCTGAAGCCATTCTCCCATGCAGGCCGCAAGGACATCACGTCCACGCCGCTGATCACCATTGATCCTGCCGATGCGCGCGACCATGACGATGCCGTCTTTGCCGAGGCTGACGACGCGCCAGACAATGCTGGTGGCTTCAAAGTGATTGTGGCCATCGCCGATGTGGCCGCCTACGTTCGCCCCGGCACGGCGCTGGATAAGGAAGCGCGCTTCCGCGGCAATTCAGTTTACTTCCCTGATCTGGTTGTGCCCATGCTGCCGGAGCGGATTTCGAATGATCTTTGTTCGTTGCGTGAAAAAGAACTGCGCCCCGCGTTGGCATGTTTCATGCGTTTCGATAAGCACGGCCACAAGATTACCCATCGCTTTGAACGTGTGACCATGCGCTCTGCCGCGAAGCTTTCCTATGAAGATGCCCAGGCTGCCATCGATGGTCGCAAGACCGACAAAACCGATACACTGCTGGAGCCGGTGCTGAAGCCATTGTGGGCCGCCTACCGCGCATTGAAAAAGGCGCAAGACAATCGCTCCCC
>JAYTIG010000231.1:0-1848 GCA_043731995.1 Hyphomicrobiales bacterium | reverse complement strand
ACCATGTCAGCCTAATGCTGGCTCACGGTCAGAAGCGGGCAACATAGTCCGCCCCTGCCGGAACAGCAAGCAAGGGCTTTCACAAACTGGGCACAATTTCTGCCTAGCAGGTCTGCCCTCCCGCTTGCTAAGCAAGGCTGTAGGATGAGTTGACATGAACGTGATGGTTTCTCGGCGCAAGTTCTTGAGTAGCGTTGGTGTGGTAACGGCCTGGGCGGTTCTGCCCGTCGCTGCTTCCGCGCCTGCTATTGCCATACCTTCGGGACTGGCGGTCGAAGCCGCAAAGAAAGCGCTGGGCGGTGATTTCCTGGCGGCTGGCGATCTGGCCAAGCAATCGGGCGATCAGGCCGCTGTGAAATTCGTCGAGATGCTCTATCTGCGCGACCATGGGCCAGAGGCTGGCTATGCGCGGGTGATGGCCTTTCTCAACGCCGCACCCAACTGGCCTTTGCAGCAAACACTTTTGAAGCGCGCCGAGAAGGCGCTCTATGACAATTCTGAATCAGCCGAAGTCGTGTTGGCACATTTCCGTGATCGTGATCCTGACACGCCCTTCGGCGCACTGGCGCTGGCTAGGGCAAACTATGCCAACAGCGATTCCGCTGCAGGAAAGAAATGGCTTCACGAAGCTTGGGGCGATTCCGACATGGATCCCTCACTTGAAGCCAAATGCTATTCTGAATTCTCTTCGCGGCTTTCAACCGATGATCATCACTGGCGCTTTTCGCGTTTGGTTTTTGCCCAGCAAGGCGGCCAAGCATTGCGCTTTGCCAATGCCAGGCTTTCCGGTGATTATCAAAATGCCGCACGCGTCGCACAAGCTCTCATCGGGTTCCAAAATGGTGCCGACAAGAAATTCGCGGCCCTGCCCGCAGTCATGCGCAACGAATTGGCGCTGCTCTATGTGCTCACGCGCTACTATCGCAGAACTGAACAATATGACAAAGCGCGCGGCATTCTTGTTTCGCTCCCAGCCAAAGCTTCCGCAATGGGTGATGCCGAAGCGTGGTTTGAAGAACGTCGCACAATTGTGCGCCGCTCACTTGGCCCGCGCCAATCGGCAAATTGGAGGCAGGCTTATGCCATTGCCAAAAACCATGGGATTGATGATGGTGATCTTGCCATTGAAGGCGAATTCCTCGCCGGTTGGGCTGCCCTGCGTTATTTGAAAGATCCCCAAACCGCGCTTGGCCATTTCAACAATCTGCAACAACTTGCACCCGACGGCACAGAACAGGCCCGCGCTGCCTATTGGCTGGGCCGGACACAGCTGGCATTGGGCAACAGTGGCGCGGCGAAGACATCATTCCAGACTGCCGCGCGCCATTCGACAGTTTTCTACGGGCAATTGGCGCGCGAGCAAATCGGGCTTGGTTCCAGACCTGAAGACATCACACCAGGTAGTGCTTCGCCAGCAGCAGCCGCGAAAGTTGAAGGCGATGAAGTGGTGCGGGCTTTCCGGCTGATGGCGGCGGTGGGCACGAAAAACCAACTCAACATTTTCCTGTGGCCTCTGGCAAGCCGGTTCAAAAGTGTTGATGAACTCAACGCTGTGGCGAACATCGTGCAAAATGCTGGCGGCACATCTTCCGCATTGCGTTTGGCGAAGGCGGCGAGCCAGCGTGGCATTGACATTGATTCCTGGAGCTATCCGGTTTACGGCCTGCCCAACTGGGCGCAAATTGGAAAGCCCATCGAGAAGTCGCTGGTTTTTGCGCTGTCGCGTCAAGAGAGCGAGTTTGACGCGCAGGCAGGATCAAGCGTTGGCGCGCAGGGCCTGATGCAACTCATGCCCGGCACTGCGCGGCTGGTGGCGCGGCAATATCGCGTGGGCTATTCGCCAGCTCA
>JAYTIG010000230.1:0-1850 GCA_043731995.1 Hyphomicrobiales bacterium | reverse complement strand
CCATGGCTTTCAGCTTGGCCAGCGCGTCGGCCTCGCTCAACGCTGGCTCCAGCGCCAACGGCCTTTGCGAGCGCAACTTGGCAGGCACAGCCCTGGCGATGAAAGCATCGAGCGACGAAGCGCCTAACACCTTGAGCATCGCTTCAGTTTCGGCGTCATTTGGGCCGTTGTGGCGCGAAGAGAATGGAACAGTCATGTCTTTCTCCGAAATCCTAAAATTCGTCGCCCCAGCGAAGGCTGGGGTCCAGCTTCCTTCGGCGACTCAATCGCCCAAAGCTGGATGCCAGCCTGCGCTGGCATGACGGTTGATTGGGTAGATTGAAGTTCAACCCACAAACTTGTCGTAAGCGGCCTTATCCATCAACTCTGACAGCTCGGCCCCATTCGAAAGCTTCACTTTCATGAACCAGCCTTCAGCTTCAGGGGCGCGGTTCACCAGCGATGGGTCGCCAGCAAGCTCGCCATTCACCTCCACAACCGCGCCGGAAACGGGCACATAAACATCCGATGCCGCCTTCACGCTTTCCACCGTGGCAACACTCTCATGCGCCTTCACCACGCGGCCCACCTTGGGGAGATCAACAAACACCACATCACCAAGCTGGCCTTGCGCGTGGTTGGTGATGCCAATGGTGGCAATGCCGCCGGCAACTGTTACCCATTCATGGTCTTTTGAAAATTTCATGGTTGTCCTCACTTTTTAAACCGGTTGGGAATGAAGGGAAGATTGCAAACTTGCGCCGGCATGGCCTGTCCGCGCACAATGAGTTGAACGGGCGTGCCAGCAATCGCATAGGCCGTTTCCACATAGCCCATGGCCACGGGCCCGTTCACCGAAGGACCAAAGCCGCCGGAGGTGATGGTGCCGATTTTGCGGCCACTTTCATCTTGAATCTCCGTGCCATCGCGCGCCGGGGCGCGGCCTTCCGGCTTGATGCCCACACGCTTTCTGGAAACCCCGCCAAGCAATTCACGCTGCACGCGGTGTGCGCCGATGAAGCCGCCATCAGCGCGCCTGCGCTTGGCGATGGACCATTGCAATTGCGCCTCGATGGGCGAAGTGGTGCGGTCAATGTCATGGCCATAAAGGCACAAGCCCGCCTCCAGCCGCAATGAGTCTCGTGCCCCCAGGCCGATGGGTTTCACCAACGGGTCATCCAGCAGCTTGTTCCATAGCTTTGCCGCATCTACGCCATCAACTGAAATTTCAAATCCGTCCTCGCCCGTATAGCCAGAGCGCGACACATGCGCCGCGATGCCGGCAAGATCAAAACGGCCAGAATTCATGAAAGCCAGAGCCTTCACGCCAGCATTCAACTTGGCCAGCGCCTCTTCCGCCTTTGGGCCCTGCAGCGCCATCAACGCGAGATTGTCATAGCGTTTGAATGTGATGCCGGGCGGCAGGTTTTCTTCGATATGGGCAAAGTCAAAACCCTTGCGCGAAGCATTCACCACCACATAGAGCGAACCTTCCAAACCCTTCCAGTTTGAATGTGTGATCATCAAGTCATCGCTGATGCCGCCCTGGATGTTGAGAAGCTGCGAATAGCGCTGCTGCCCCGGTTTCAGACTCAAAATGTCGGCTGGGACGATCATCTCCATCGCTCGCGCCACAGTTTCAAAAT
This sequence comes from Hyphomicrobiales bacterium, assembly GCA_043731995.1. Classification (GTDB taxonomy): domain Bacteria; phylum Pseudomonadota; class Alphaproteobacteria; order Rhizobiales; family Aestuariivirgaceae; genus Aestuariivirga. The sequence goes on along the minus strand of JAYTIG010000230.1, from coordinate 225 downwards.
CGGGCCCAAGGATGCTGCATTGGCCCATATGCGAAACCTCAAACAGGCCCGCGCTCTCCCGTGTCCATTTGTGCTCGGTAAGAATGCCGGTTGGATATTGCACAGGCATGTCATAGCCAGCAAAAGGCACCATCTTGGCGCCAAGGGCCACATGCGTCTCATGAAGGGGGGTGCGCCTCAGCGCGGTTTCGTCCATCTTGTCTCTCCTGACAGTTGAGCAAACGC
>JAYTIG010000229.1:0-1855 GCA_043731995.1 Hyphomicrobiales bacterium | reverse complement strand
GGGCAGCGCGATTTTGGGCCTGATCTATTCAGGCATGACATTCGCCACAGCGCATTGAGGCTCGGATCAAGCGCGAGCGGTGAACTGCCCGGCTTTGCGGAAGCGGTAGAGATAAGAGGGCGCAATGGACTGCATGTTGCGCGCTGTGATGCCCAGGCCTTTCAATGTGCGGCCTTCTGCTTCTGCAGTGGATGAGACCACATTGTCTTCCTGCATCAGCGCCACTTGATCTGTGGTGATTGGCGCAGCGGGCAACCAGCCCGTCAACATGGCGCCAAAGCGGGCCAGTGAATAAGGCAGTGGCGGGGCGAGCCGTTTGCGCATGGCGCTGCCCAGCACGAACTGGGTGATCTCACGGTTGGTTTTCACCTCCGGCCCGCCAAGTTCATAGGTTTTTCCGTCAGCGACTCCGCGATCAATCAAGGTCGCGGCCGCTTCAGCCACGTCGCCTACAAATACGGGCTGCAATTTGCTGTCGGCCCCGATCACCGGAACCAGTGGCGAGTAACGCGCGAGGCCAGCGATCTTGTTCAGGAACCGGTCTTCAGGCCCAAAGATCACTGAGGGGCGCAAGATGATAACGCCGGGGAAAGCCGCTTTGGCTTTGTCCTCACCTTCACCGCGCGACGCGATATAGGGATTGGCGCTGCTGTCGCTGGCGCCAATGCCGGACAGGTGAATCAAAAGCTGCGCCTTGGCCGCTTTGGCCGCCTTGGCCACGGCTTCCGCGCCGAAGACATGAACCCCCTCATAACTTTGCGCGCGGCCATTCTGGAACACAGCGGCCAAATTGATGACAGCATAAGCGCCTTCACAAGCAGCGGCCACCGAAGCAGGATAACGCACATTGGCTTGCATCAGCGCGATTTGCCCCGGCGTGCCCAAGGGCAACACATGGCCCGCCAAATCCGGCCTGCGGCAGGCCACGCGAATGCGATAACCGCGTTTGGCCAGGTTGCGCACGACATGGCGGCCCACGAAGCCGGAGCCGCCAATCAGGGTGATGAGTTTTTCAGAATTGGGAGATTGCACAGCGAAGCTCTCGAATGGTGATGTTGCAAGGCTTTTAATGGCCCCTACCCAAAATGCAAACGTTAGGTGAGGGGCAACAAGGCGCGGCCCGTTGCGGATGCGACGGCAAGGTAATGGATTTCTTAAATCGGTGTAATCATTTGCGTTTTCACCAAGATGCCCAATTCTGCATGCTATCTGGGCGAAGTCGAATCCTCGTTCGACTTTGACAGGAGGTCTTTCACATGATGAAGAAAATTCTCGTTTCCGGTTTGGTTCTTGCGGCTTTCAGCGCGCCAGCCTTGGCCGCCACTGCCGCCCCGGCTTTCTACGTGTCGCAAGATGCCAAGACTCATGCCTGCGCCGTCAGCGACAAGAAGCCTGATGGCAAGATGGCGATGGATGTCGGCACCAAGGCTTACGACAGCAAGGCCAATGCTGAAAAAGCCATGGCCAATCTGAAGGCTTGCGCTGCTGCTCCGGCCCCTGCCATGGCTGCCGGCTTCTATGTTGAACTGGATGCCAAGAGCCACAAGTGCATGGTTTCCGACAAGAAGCCTGACGGCAAGGCCATGACGGATGTTGGCACCAAGGTTTATGAGAGCAGGGCCAATGCCGAAAAAGCCATGGCCAATTTGAACGCTTGCAAATAGGCCGCTTTCAGCCCGCATAGGTCAAGAACGAGGGCGGAAGGCCAAGTGCTTTTCGCCCTTCTGTTTGCGCCTTTGCGTGAAGATTTCAGTGCGTGGACGGCGTGGTTGACAATACGCCATGCGCCCGACTAAGCAGGCGCCGTTGCCCTGATGGCGGAATTGGTAGACGCACTAGTTTCAGGTACTAGCGA
>JAYTIG010000228.1:0-1855 GCA_043731995.1 Hyphomicrobiales bacterium | reverse complement strand
CAAAGCCTTGAAGCATGCGCCGCGAGTCTGTGGCGGTTGCGCACCCTTCGAGGGCGCGTGCCGCGCCACCTCAGGGTGAGGGTGAACTGGTTGTCGGGAGAACCTGTGAGGGAGATGTGGCATCTGTTGCCCGCTGCCGCGTGCCAATGCCCTTGCGGCCATCATAGGCCCATGGCCTGTTGCCTTGTTCATCACGCGCGGTGGTGAGGGTATAGCGCCCGCCGCTGAACGCGATGGCATGGGCGCCCTTGCGCCAAACGTCGATACGGTCAATCACCAGCCGTGCTTCGCGGCAGGCGTGGTGAAGCGGATAATCGGCGATGATGATGGGCGTGGGCGGGCAATAACTGCCCTGCCCTGATTTCTCATGCAAATATGAGATGCTCATGGGCGCCATGTCAGTGAAGCAATCCCCGCTGGTGCAATCCCATCCCGGGCGCGCTTCGGCATCAATCAGGCCTGTGCTTTCGCCATTGCCCTGCAACCATTTGTCGCTGGCGAATTTGTTCTTGGTGCCCGTTGCGAAGACATAGTTCCCATCTGCGTCTTGAACAGCAACTGCAGCGGCGCGATCTTCCACCATAACCTGTGGCCGCGCGCTGAAGCTGGCGAGCAAAAGCCCAATCGCTGCAAGGCCAACGCCTGCCCAGCGGAAGCGGCCAAACCCGGCAGCAATTACACCTGCGCCTGCTGCGATCAGTACAATGCCGGCCACATTTGGTTTGGCCACCAGCAGGTTTGCTGCTGGCAGGCTTGCTATCCAATCCGATACCTTCATGGTGGCATCGAGGCCTAATTCCATGACCTTCAAAGGCCAATATTCCAACCCGAAGGGCATGAGCAAAACGGCCACGATGGCGGGCGGCATCACCAGGACTTCACTCACCGGAAGTGTGAGCCCATTGGCGATGACACTATAAGGCGAGAGCCTGTCGAAGTGATAAACAGCGGCAATGGTTGAAGTGCCGCCTGCCACCAGCGTTGTCATGCTGGCCAGAGCCACAAAATGCCAGGCCTTGTGGACGACGCGCATGGCGGTTGAGATTTCGCCCTGCTGTTTCGCTTTGGGCCGCGCCGCTTGCCAGCCTGCGAAAGCGGCCAGACCCATCACGGCCAAAAAAGACATCTGGAAACTTGCGCCCACGCTCTCTTCCGGCGTGACCAGCAAAATGATGATGGCCGCGATGGCAAGATTGCGTAGAGATATGGCTGGCCTGTCCACCAGCACAGCGAAAAACATCACGGCAATCATCAGATAGGAACGCTCGGTGGCGGAACCCGAGTCAGCCAACAGTGTATAGATCAAGCCCACGATGAGCGCGGCCACAGCAGCGACCTTCTTGATGGGAAAGCGCAGGGCCAAGATCGGGATCAGCGCCAGCAAGGCGCGCACCGCCCAGAATACGCCGCCTGCCACCATGCTCATGTGCAGGCCGGAGATGGAGATGATATGGGCAAGGCCGGAGATTTGCAGGCTGGTGTTCATGTCGCCCGGAATGCCCGAGCGTTCACCCGAAACCATCGAATCCGCCAGGTGGCCAACAGCACCAGGAATGACCGACGTGATGCGATTTGAAATGGCCGAACGCAGGCCGCGGAAAATCCGGCGGTACTCATAGGCCCAAGGTACGGGCCGCTCTTCCAATGAGGGGGCACCAATCATCCGGCCGCCCGCACCTATGGATTGGAAATAGAGCATGCGCCCATAATCAAAGCCACCGGGTTCCACAGGGCGTGGCAGTGGTGAGAGATAGGCTTCGAAGGTGATGTAGTCTCCGATCTGCAAATCGCCAGCTTCCGTTGCATAGATGCGAATGCGGCGCGGCACTTCGTCGTCGGGAATGACCGTTGATTC
>JAYTIG010000227.1:0-5077 GCA_043731995.1 Hyphomicrobiales bacterium | reverse complement strand
CCCGAGCCGCCCATTTCTGTGGGTGTTGCCAGTGTGAAGGTGAGGCGGCCGTTGTCTGAGGCGCTGATGCCATTGCGGCCGTTACCATGGGCTTTGGCCTGAGCGGTGTAGAGCAGTTTCATTTAGTCTCTCCTGCTTGTTGGATTGAAATTGAATTGCGTGGAAACTTCCTCACGCCTTTGCGTGTTCGCGCAGACTGCCTGCCAGCAAGTTCAGCTTTGCGGTGAGTGCCATGATTTCGCTGAGCTGCATTTGGGTGGCTTCCATCACCTGAGGTGGCACGCAGCCAATTTCTTCGGTGAGCTTGGCGCCTTTAGGGGTAAGGGTAAGACGCACCACGCGCTCATCATCATCGCTGCGCTGGCGCTTGATAAGCCCGGCCGTTTCCAAACGCTGGAGCAATGGCGTGAGCGTGTTTGACTCCAGAAACAAGGCTTCGCCAAGCTCGCTGACTTTTTGGCCATCGCGGTGTTGCAAAGACACTAGAACCAGAAACTGCGGATAGGTGAGACCGAATTGGCTGAGCAAACCGCGATAGAGCCGATTGAAAGCCAGGCCAGCTGAGTAGACTGAAAAGCAAACCATGCTTTCGAGAGGCGGAAGGTTTGATGATTGCGGCTGTTTCATAGCATATATTTATATCGTACACGATATAATCGCAAGAGATATTATTTTCACTCTGCCAATCTTGTGTTCTTCTTTCGTTCGTGCTAGTTTTGTTCTCATGGCGAAACCTTCTCTCACCTATGTCTGCCAATCCTGCGGTTCCACCACGCATAAATGGTCTGGCCATTGTGATGCCTGCGACAGCTGGAACACGATCATTGAAGAAAAGGCGGAAGCACCCGCGTCAGGTGCCAAGGGCGCTTCGCTGCCCAAGGGCCGGGTTTCGCGGCTGGTGGACTTGAAGGGAGAAAGCCCTGCCCCGCCGCGCATCATGTCCGGCATTGGGGAATTGGACGGCGCCACAGGGGGCGGATTTGTGCCCGGTTCTGCCGTGTTGATCGGAGGCGATCCTGGCATCGGTAAATCCACGTTGCTGCTTCAGGCGCTGGCGGCTTTGGCGCGGCGCGGTGAGCGGGTGATTTATGTGACTGGCGAAGAGGCCATTGCGCAAGTGCGCCTGCGTGCGGCGCGGCTGGGGCTCGCAGATGCGCCAGTGCTTCTCGCTGCGGAAACCAATGTGTCGGACATTCTGGCCACGCTGGGCGAAGGCGAGGTGCCTTCCGTAGTGGTGATTGATTCGGTGCAAACCTTGTGGAGCCCGGTGATTGAGGCCGCTCCCGGCACGGTTTCGCAATTGAAAGCGGGTTCTGAGGCCTTGGTGCGTTTTGCCAAAACCAAAGGCGCTTGCGTGCTTCTGGTGGGCCATGTGACCAAGGACGGGCAGATCGCCGGGCCCAAGGTGATCGAGCATTTGGTGGATACGGTGCTCTATTTCGAAGGCGATCGTGGCCATCAATACCGAATCTTGCGCAGCGTGAAAAATCGCTTTGGCCCCACGGATGAAATTGGCGTTTTTGAAATGTCAGACGGTGGCTTGCGCGAAGTGGCCAATCCGTCGCGGCTGTTCATGGGTGATGGTGAGCGCCCTGCCCCCGGCACAGCGATCTTCGCAGGCATGGAGGGCACAAGGCCGCTTCTTGTTGAAGTTCAAGCGCTGGTTTCGCCCTCGACGCTGGGCACGCCCCGGCGCACCGCCGTGGGCTGGGATGGCACAAGGCTGGCGATGATTTTGGCCGTGTTGGAAGCCCGCGCGGGGGTGACACTTTCCAACCATGATGTTTATCTCAATGTGGCAGGCGGCTTGAAACTGCGTGAGCCTGCGGCGGATTTGGCCGTTGCGGCGGCGTTGTTGTCTTCGCTGTCTGACACTGTGGTTCCTGCGGGCACGGTGATTTTTGGTGAAGTGGCGCTGTCCGGTGCCATCCGGCCTGTGGGCCAGACCGAAGCGCGGCTGAAAGAGGCGCAGAAACTGGGCCTTTCTCATGCCGTGATCGCTGATCAAGGCGAAACGGCCGCAAAATCCGGACTGGAGGCCAAAAGGCTCTGCACCGTGGCCGACCTCGTCGCCTGGGTGGCATCACGCGCGAAGGGGCTGCGGCGAATCGCGTGACTCTTAGCTGCTTCTTATTGGCGCACACCCCACACGCCTCCATCGGCGGGCTTGACCCGCCGACCCAGACTTTGGAAGTACCAAGATGCAAGGCCATGTTTATCTTCTCGCCAGCCGCCGCAATGGAACGCTCTATTGCGGTGTGACCAATGATCTGGGTGCAAGAGTTTTCGCTCACCGCACCGGAAAAGGTTCTGGCTTTACGGCAAAATTTGGCGTGAATCGGCTTGTCTGGTATGAAACTTACGATCTTGTGACTGACGCCATTCAACGGGAATCTAACATCAACATTGGCCACGGCGTTGGAAACTGGCCTTGATCGAGAAAGAGAATCCAAACTGGATTGACCTTTATGAGACGCTGAACACCTAAGGCCTGGGTCGGCGGGTCAAGCCCGCCGATGGAGAGTTTTGGGGATTGGGTGCAATCAGTTGAATCCCCTAGAACCCCCGCCCACTTTTGCATATATGTGGGCCTTGCAGCCCACAAGGACGGTTCATGTTCCAACTTCTTGATTTCATTCTCTTCGGCATCATGCTGGTTTCCGGCCTGCTGGCGTTGGCTCGGGGCTTTACGCGCGAGCTTCTCTCGTTGGTGGCCTGGGGCTTGGCCGCCGGAGCCGCCTGGTATGCGATCAAGCAGAAAGCGCTGATGGATATCGTGCTGCCGCATGTCGATCCGGCCAAACCTGCCATTGCTCAAATCATCGTGGGTGCTGCGGCCTTCATTCTGGTTTTGATTGTCGCCTCGGTGATTGGTGTCAAAATCTCTGACCGCGTGGTGGATTCTTCCGCCGGCGCTTTTGACCGCACTTTGGGTTTTCTTTACGGCCTTGGCCGCGGGCTGGTGCTGGTTTCCATCTGCTATCTGTTTTACGGCTGGCTGCTGCCGGTTGAAAAGCAGGAAGACTGGGTGCGCAATGCCGTCTCAATGCCCGCAATCCGCTGGGTTTCCAACACCATGATGGCCTATATGCCGCCGGATATTGCCGAAACACTTTCCAACTCTTCATTGATTGGCAATGGCGCACCGCAGGGTCAGGCGCAACCGCAGGGAAAAACGCAAACCGATCAGAACGCGGGCATTAGCAACAGCCAACAGCAAGGCATGAGCAATCTTGCCAAAGGGGCAGCGCAGCCCGTGATCGGTCAGGACAATCCGCAATGAGCATGAACCCCAGCTTTAATCTTGATTTGGATGGTGACACGCTGCGTGAAGAATGTGGCGTGTTTGGCATTTTCGGCCACCCAGATGCCGCGGCCCTCACCGCACTTGGCCTTCACGCCCTGCAGCACCGTGGGCAAGAAGCAGCGGGCATCGTGGCTTATGATGGCGAGCGTTTTCATTCCGAAAAGCGCATGGGATTGGTGGGCGATCACTTCTCGTCTGAAAAGGTCATCAACCGGTTGAAGGGCACACTGGCCGTGGGTCATGTGCGTTATTCAACCACGGGCGAAACCATTCTGCGCAATGTGCAGCCACTGTTTGCGGAATTGGCGGCAGGCGGCATCGCTGTTGCGCATAATGGCAATCTCACCAATGGCCTCACCTTGCGGCGCGAACTCATCGCCGGTGGTGCCATCTATCAATCGACTTCTGACAGCGAGGCGATTCTGCATCTTGTCGCGCGCTCGAAAAAGCAGCGGCTGCTGGAACGTTATGTCGATGCGCTGCGAAATCTCGAGGGTGCCTATGCACTTGTTTGCCTCACCAACAAAAAGCTGATTGGCGCGCGCGACCCGCTGGGCATTCGTCCGCTGATTTTGGGCGAACTCAATGGGGCTTATATTCTCTGCTCGGAAACCGTGGCCCTCGATATCATCGGCGCCAAGTTTGTGCGCGAAGTTGAAAATGGCGAAGTGGTTGTGATTTCGCAAGACGGCATTGAGAGTCTGCGCCCCTTTCCCAAACAACCGGCGCGGCCCTGCATTTTTGAATATGTCTATTTCTCGCGGCCGGATTCCATTCTGGGCGGCCGCTCGGTTTATGACGTGCGCAAGGCCACGGGCAAACAACTTGCATTGGAAGCGCCAGTTGAAGCCGATGTTGTTGTGCCCATCCCTGACTCTGGCGTTCCTGCCGCGTTGGGATTTGCCGCACAGTTGGGCATCCCCTTTGAATTGGGCATCATCCGCAATCACTATGTAGGCCGCACATTTATTGAGCCCACGCAACACATCCGCTCTCTCGGCGTAAAACTCAAACACAATGCCAACAAATCCGTGGTTTCGGGCAAGCGCATTGTGCTGGTGGATGATTCCATCGTGCGCGGCACCACTTCGGTGAAAATCGTGCAGATGATGTATGAGGCGGGTGCCAAGGAAGTGCATATGCGCATCGCCAGCCCGCCGATCAAGCATCCGGATTTTTACGGCATCGACACGCCGGAGCGGAAGTCACTGCTGGCCGCCACGCATTCGCTGGAAGAAATGCGCGCATTCATCGGTGTGGATTCACTGGCCTTTGTTTCTGTGGATGGCATTTACAAAGCCTGCGGTTATCCGGGCCGCGATGCCAAGCAACCGCAATTCACCGACCACGCCTTCACCGGAGATTATCCCACACCGCTGACGGATTTGGGCGGCGAACATGCCAAGCAAGTCCGCGCCATGCTGGCAGAAGCGGGCTGAGTTTTCGCCCGCCTCGCTTGCGGCACATGCTTCGAGGCTTTGCTCACGCAAAGCACCTCAGTATGAGGCAGTGGGATGTGGTTTCCGTTTCCGTTTCCACCTCATCCTGAGGTGCTCTGCGAAGCAGAGCCTCGAAGGATGCGCCCCCGTTCAATTTTCATTTGATTGAGACACATGACTTCAGCTTCCGCCAAAATCGCACTCGTCACCGGCGCATCGCGCGGGTTGGGCCGTGCCACGGCATTGGCCCTGGCCAAGCAGGGCTGCCACATCATCGCCACGGCGCGCACGCAAGGCGGGCTGGAAGAACTTGATGATGAGATCAAGGCCG
>JAYTIG010000226.1:0-5078 GCA_043731995.1 Hyphomicrobiales bacterium | reverse complement strand
TTGCGCGGTGCTTTCCGTTGATGATGACGTGAGAGCCAAAACAGCTGATGGCACCTGGACCGCAGTGGATGCGCCCAAGGCCCATTACCAAGGCAATTTTGACCCTGATCAAATCCATGGCGTGCGCGCCTCAGTTTTGGCGCGGCCTGAGGTTTCTTCGTATTCTAATGCCGCAGCGCCCAAAGCGGTGGCCTATAATGCTCACGGCATTGTTTCAGTTGTTGCCAAGGCCAACTCGCAACACCAGGCAGAAACTGAAGTGCTCGATTTGTGCAATGCTGACCCATCGCGCAAAGATGCGGATGGGCCGTGTTTTCTTTACGCGATCGAAAACAAAGTTGTGTTGGGCGAACACTATACCGCCGCGGCAACGCCGTGACGAATAGGCCATGGCATCGCAGTGATGTTATGGCCAAAACGGAGCAGTCATTTTCTGGATCAATATTGAATCACCCGGCGATGACAAATGTATGGAAAACCGTAGCCAATAACCACGGGGCCGTAGTAGCGATAGTTTGACCAGCAATGCTTGCCGAGATAGCCAAGATGAGTGCCGGGCGGGCAATAGCTACCCACACTGATCACCACACCGCCGTCATAGGCAAAGCCATTGGCTGAGGCATTTTCCGCTGAGAACCCGCCGAGAACTCCAACGGCGGCGGCAAGGATGGCGCGTTTCACGGCTTTTGTGAAAGCTTGTTTCGTGCGCGTTGTTTTTCTTTAGACATGGTATTTTCCTATCACTGTTGCCCTTGATTGGGCATGGGGGAACAATGGGGGAAATGCCGTCTCGCCGCTGTTACCAAGGGAACAGTTGAAAGTGTTTTTGAAAGAAGCCCCGGAATGCAGCCTGAAGCCGCCGCCCGCCTCATTACCTCATCAGACTTCTTTCAAGGCCTCAGCCCCGCTGATGCAGCGGGCGTTGTGGCGTTGACGAAGCCTGTGAGCTTTGCTCCGGGGCAGACCATTTTTTCCAGCGGCGATGAGAGCAGGAGCCTGTTTCTGGTGGCCGAGGGCCGCGTCAAACTTACGGTGATCACAGAAGATGGGCGAGAGCTTTCGCTGGCTCATGCCGCGCCCGGTGAAGTTTTTGTCGAAATTGCCAGCCTCGATGGCCAGCCTCGTACCACCGATGCCACAGCGCTGACTCAGACAGTGCTTCTCTCTTTGCCGAAAGCTGATCTCCTGCGGCTGGTTGCCTCATCTCCACGCCTTTCCTCGGCCATTATAAGCTTTCTGTGCAAACGATTGCGTGCGACCGACCACAAGCTCGAAGCCATCGCCCTGCATTCCATCGAAGTCAGGCTGGCCCGCTTTTTGCTTGCCACGGCGCAAACCCAATATGGTGAAAGCCTCAACAGCCGGGCCGATCTTAGCCTTGACATGTCGCAAGGCGAGCTTGGCCTGTTGATTGGTGCCTCGCGGCCCAAGGTCAACGCGGCATTGGTTGCCCTTGAGGAAGATGGTGCCATCATTAAGAATCAGTGCAAAATCATTTGCAACATCATTCACCTCAAGCGCTGTGCCGGACTTGAATCCGTGGAGGATTTGTAAGCAACCCGCGCTGCCCACCACGCAAGCAAGTCATCTTTAAGCTGGGCTTTCACGTGAAGCCAGGCGTGACTGAAGTATAACGACGGCCAGCAAGAACAACCCGCGAATGACCGATTGCCAATAGGCTGAGAGTGAAATCCAACCCAGTCCATTTTCGAAATTCAGCACATTGAAGATGAGGCCGAGCAACATCACACCCGCGAGTGTGGCACCAACTGAACCAACACCTCCTGTGAGCAAGGTTCCACCGACAACAACGGACGCGATGGCGAAGAGTTCCCAGCCCACACCCTCAATGGGTTGGCCAGCGCCAAATTGCGAGGCCAAGATAACACCGGCCAGGCCTGAAAGACCTCCACTTAAAACATAAACAAGAAATTTCACGCGGTTCACGGGAAGGCCCATCAGGCGGCTGGCATCCTCATTGCCACCAATTGCCAGAACCGTGCGGCCCGTGCTCGTGAAGTTCAAGACGATGGAACCGATCAGATAGGCCAGCACTGCTATCAATGCCGGAATTGGAATATTGTACAAATCACCCTGGCCAAGATTGACGAAAGTGCCGTCGTATGAAACTGAAACAGTTTGATCTTTCGCCAGCAACAGTGCCGAACCGTTTGCGGCCAGCATGGCAGCCAGCGTGGCGATGAACGGCAATATCCGCAGGCGCACGATGATGAAGCCATTCAGAATGCCAACACACAGACCCGCCGCAACGCCGCCCAATGTACCAATCAACATCCCATAGGGGCTAAGCATGGCAGAAACCACACTGCCGAGGGCGGCTGTCGAACCCACTGAAAGATCTATGCCACCCGTCATTATGACAAAGGACATTCCCAACGCCACCAACGCAAACATGGAATTATAGCGCAGCACAGTTGAGATATTGAACAGCCCGAGGAAATTGTCATAACGCAGCCAACCAAAAAAGATGAGCAATGCCAGTGCAATCAACACACCTTGGCTGGATAGCAGGGAAAGCAGCGAAGATTTTTTCACGGGTTATGACCTTCCTTGGCGCTGCAGCCAAACCGCAAGAACGATCAGCGCCGCCTTGACCAATTTTGCCACATCGTCATTCACGCCATTGGCAAGCAGTGTGTAGCGCACGAGTTGAATTATCAAAGCGCCAATAAGTGTGCCCGTGACGGTGGCACGACCGCCACTGAGCAGTGTGCCACCCACAGCGACAGCGGCAATGGCATCCAACTCCATCCCCAATCCGACGAGATTAGCATCGCTCGATGAGTTGATGGCAATAACGACTAGGCCTGCAATACCGGAACACAAGCCGCTGATGCAATAGACCCAGCGCTTGACGCTGGCCACAGGAATGCCGGCAAGCCGTGCGGCGCGCTCATTGCCGCCAATGGCCAAAATCTGCCGGCCAAATAATGACCGGCGCAACACCCAAGCGGCGATGGCAACAAGGGCAACCATGATGACCACTTGAACCGGAACACCAAACCAGCGGCCGAGGCCGATCCATTGGAATTGGGCAAGCTTGAAAGGCTGCAGATTGCCGTTGGTGGAAACTTGTGCAATGCCGCGCCCGGCGATGAACAACACCAATGTTGCGATGATCGGCTGAATGCGAAAGCGCGTGATCAGCCAGCCATTAAACCAGCCAAAGGCACCGGCTACCAGCACTGCAGTAATCATTCCAGCCGCAACAGCCAGATGGATTTCACTGATCTTGACGGCGGTACCAAGAAAAATCAGTGGTGCAATGGCACCGGAAATCGCCATCATCGATCCAACTGAAAGATCAATCCCGCCTGTGGCAATCACCAACGTCATGCCCACACCCACAATCACGATTGTGGCGACCTGAGTGAGGTTCACATTGAGGGTCTGTGTCGAGAGAAAATGATTGGTGAAGAAGACGTTGAATGCAATCAAGGCAAACAATGCCACCAAGGTTGCATGCCTGGTCAATAGGGCAACAAGATCAAACCGGCTTGCTTCAGTCATTTTAGGTGATATTGTTTCAGTCATGGCTCAAGCTCTTTTTTCAGTGTCGCTGCCATGAGCCATGGCAGCCATTACAGCTGCCTCGGTGATCTGTTTGCCGGAAAACTCCGCCACGTTATGGCCTTCGCGCAAAACGAACACCCGGTCAGAGCCTTCGATGACTTCCTCCAATTCGGATGAGATCATCAATACAGCGAGCCCCTGATCAGCCAACTCCTTTATAATGGTTTGAATTTCTGCCTTGGCGCCCACGTCAATGCCGCGCGTGGGTTCATCCAGGACGAGCAACTTGGGATTCATCGCCAGCCAGCGGGCGAGAAGTACTTTCTGTTGGTTGCCGCCAGAGAGTTCCCGAATGCGTTGCCCGGGCCCACTGCATTTGACTCCAAGTCTTGCAATGAACTTTTCCACAATGGCGCGTTGCTGGTCTTCTTCCACAATGCCCAGCTTGCTCAGTTGCGGCATCAAGGCCAGTGTCATGTTTTCGGCCACTGACATCTCCGGAATAATGCCTTCCAACTTCCGGTCTTCCGATGAAAAACCAATGCCCTTGTTAATGGCGTCAATCGGCTCGGCTGGAATAAATGGCTTCTCATCCAGCTTCAAAGATCCCTTGTGCATGCGGTCTGCTCCAAAGATCAGCCGTGCTGTTTCAGTGCGCCCGGCACCCAGAAGGCCCGCGAGACCAACAATTTCACCGCGCCGCACGCTGAGTGAAACATTTTGCACCTTGTGCCCGGCATTGAGGCCGTTCGCCTCCAGCAGGACTTCGCCAATTTTCCCCTTGCGGCCACCAAAAGCAGTGGCATGCTTGGAAACTTGCGAAATGTCACGGCCAAGCATGCTGGCCACCAACTCAATCTTGGTGATGGATTTCATATCGGAGGTCTTGACGGTGCGCCCATCGCGCATGATCGTCACGCGGTCGCACACTTCGTAAAGTTCATCGAGTTTGTGGCTGACAAAAATGACTGAAATGCCGGATTGCTTCAATTGCCTGATCACCTCAAACAAGACTGCGACTTCGCGCTCATCAAGTGAGGATGTCGGTTCATCCATAATGACCAGTTTGGCCTTAAAACCAATTGCACGGGCAATGGCAACCATTTGCTGCGTGGCCGTATTGAAGGCCAGCAATGGCTTGCGCACGTCGATGTCGATGTTGAACCGTGCCATCAGCTGGCGCGCTTCTTCATGCATGGTATTCCAATCGAGCAGGCCGAACCGCCGGCTTTCGCGCCCTAGACAGATATTCTCGGTGATTGACCGATAGGGAACCAGGTTGATTTCCTGATAGATTGTGCTGATGCCCTTGGCCTGTGCATCTTGTGGCGAACGGGCTTCAAATGAGGCTCCATCGAAAATGATTTCGCCCGTGTCCCGGCCAATGTAGCCAGTCAAAATCTTGATGAGGGTCGATTTTCCAGCGCCGTTTTGGCCGATCAGCGCGTGCACTTCGGCTTGGCCGACATCAAGTGATGCCGCAGACAAAGCCGGAATTCCAGCAAAGGCTTTGCTGATATTCCGCATCGAAAGCAAATTTTGAC
>JAYTIG010000225.1:0-13040 GCA_043731995.1 Hyphomicrobiales bacterium | reverse complement strand
CTGGGAATTCTTCAGCAATGAATGCCGTGGTGATATTGCCGCTGCGGAAGCGCTCATGCCCCATCACGGCGCAGAGGAAGGGCAGGTTGTGGCCTATGCCTTCCACTTCGAAATCATCCAGCGCTTGCTGCATGGCGTTGATGGCGCTGCTGCGGTCGGGCCCCCAGGTGCAGAGCTTGGCGATCATCGGATCATAGAACATTGATATCTCGCCACCTTCATAAACGCCCGTATCATTGCGCAAGATGGTTTTGTCACGCTGCTCACCTTCTTGCGGCGGGCGATAGCGCGTGAGGCGGCCAATGGAGGGCAGGAAGTTGCGATACGGGTCTTCGGCATAAAGGCGCGATTCAATGGCCCAACCATTGATCTTCACGTCAGATTGTTTCAGCGCCAGCTTTTCGCCAGCGGCCACACGGATCATCTGTTCTACAAGATCAATGCTGGTGATCAGTTCAGTGACGGGGTGTTCCACCTGCAACCGCGTGTTCATTTCCAGGAAGTAGAATTTGCGCTTGCCATCCACGATGAATTCAACCGTGCCAGCGGAGGTGTAGCCCACGGCTTTGGCCAATGCCACCGCCTGCTCGCCCATGGCCCTACGGGTGGCGGCATCGAGGAAGGGCGAAGGGGCTTCCTCAATCACCTTCTGGTTGCGGCGCTGGATCGAACATTCACGCTCATTGAGATAGAGCACAGTGCCATGCTTGTCGCCCAAAACCTGAATTTCGATGTGGCGCGGCTCAGTGATAAATTTCTCGATGAAGATGCGGTCATCGCCAAAGGAAGATTTCGCCTCGGAGCGAGAAAGCACAAAGCCTTCGCGCGCCTCGGCATCATTCCACGCGATGCGCATGCCCTTGCCGCCACCGCCGGCAGAGGCCTTGATCATCACCGGATAGCCGATTTGTGCCGCAATCTTGGCGGCATGGGCCTCATCATCAATCAGCCCCATGAAGCCCGGAACCGTAGAAACGCCTGCCACCGCCGCAAGCTTCTTGGAGGTGATCTTGTCGCCCATAGCCTCGATGGCTTTTGCTGGTGGGCCGATAAAGGCAATGCCGTTGGCTTCGCACGCCGCAGAGAAGGCGGCCTTCTCAGAGAGAAATCCATAGCCAGGGTGAATGGCTTCAGCTCCTGTGGCCTTGGCCGCAGCGATGATCTTGTCCATCACCAGATAACTCTGTGCGGATGGAGCAGGGCCAATGTGCACGGCCTCATCCGCCATTTTCACATGCAGCGCATGGACATCGGCATCGGAATAAACCGCAACAGTCTTGATGCCCATCTTGCGTGCAGTCTTGATCACGCGGCAGGCAATTTCTCCACGGTTGGCAATGAGGAGTTTTTTAAACATGGGAACTCGCGGCGCACCCTTTGAGGCCCGCTTGCAGCGGGCACCTCAGGGTGAAGTAGAACTTGAGTGTTGGAATCGACCCAAACCTCATGCTGAAGTGCTCGCACATGCGAGCCTCGAAGCATGCGCAACAAGTGAGAGCACTCACAGTGGAATCGTGTCGTGTTTTTTCCACGGCGTCTCCACATGTTTCTTTCTCAAAGCCGCAAAGGCCCGCGCGATGCGTTTGCGCGAGGAGTGCGGCATGATCACTTCATCAATGAAGCCGCGTTCTGCCGCCACGAATGGGTTGGCAAAGCGCGCCTCATACTCTTTGGTGCGCGCAGCGATTTTGTCTTTGTCATCCAACTCGCTGCGATAGAGAATCTCAGTCGCCCCCTTGGCGCCCATCACCGCAATCTCAGCCGAAGGCCATGCATAATTCACATCGGCACCTATGTGTTTCGATGCCATCACGTCATAGGCCCCGCCGTAAGCCTTGCGCGTGATCAGAGTCACCATCGGCACTGTGGCTTGTGAGTAGGCGAACAGCAGCTTCGCACCATGCTTGATCACGCCGCCATATTCCTGCGCCGTGCCCGGCAGGAAGCCGGGCACATCCACCAAAGTCAAAAGCGGAATGTTGAAGGCATCGCAGAAGCGCACAAAGCGCGCCGCCTTGCGCGAACTATCAATGTCGAGAACACCCGCCAGATGCAGCGGCTGATTGGCCACCACGCCAATCGTCTGGCCTTCGATGCGAATGAAGCCCGTGAGTATGTTGCGGGCAAAGGCCTCCTGAATTTCGAAGAAGTCGCCCTCATCACCCAGCGCCAGCACCAGCTCTTTCATGTCATAAGGCTTGGCGGCGGAATCCGGGATCAGCGTATCCAACCGCGATTCAATGCGCTCCGGTTCATCATGAAAAGGCCGTGTGGGCGGGGCCTCGCGGTTCGAAAGAGGCAAGAAATCAAACAGCCGCCGCACTTGCTCCAGCGTTTCAACATCATTGTCATAGGCACCATCGGCAACCGATGATTTCGACGTGTGCGTCGATGCACCACCCAGTTCCTCAGCGGTCACGATCTCATTCGTCACCGTTTTCACCACGTCAGGCCCGGTGACGAACATGTAACTCGTGTCACGCACCATGAAGATGAAGTCTGTCATCGCGGGCGAATAGACAGCGCCACCGGCACATGGCCCCATGATCACCGAAATCTGCGGCACAACGCCGGAGGCCTGGGCATTGCGCTTGAACACTTCGGCATAGCCGGCCAGCGAAGCCACACCTTCCTGAATTCGCGCACCGCCTGAATCATTGAGGCCAATGATGGGTGCGCCCATCTTCACGCCCATATCCATGATCTTGCAGATTTTCTGGGCATGGGTTTCAGAAAGCGAACCACCCAGCACGGTAAAATCCTGAGCGAATACACAAACCATTCGGCCATTGATCGTGCCCCAGCCAATCACCACGCCATCACCGGGGATCTTCTGCTTGTCCATGCCAAATTCAGTCGAGCGGTGGGTAACGAACATGTCATATTCTTCAAAGCTGCCCTCATCGAGCAGAACCTCAATGCGCTCGCGCGCCGTGAGTTTGCCTTTGGCATGCTGCGCCTTGATGCGCGCCTCGCCACCGCCCGCGCGGGCATCCGCGCGCCGCTGTTCCAATTGGTCAATAACGTCTTGCACGCTTATCTTTCTTCTTTTGCGTTGCTCCCGAATGAAAACGCTAGCCCATAAGTGGGGTGCCCGCAAATGCGACAGGCTGTCCGCCCTTGCCTTGCCGCAATGCCAAACCTATAGGGGGCTTTCCCACCCCTTGATCGAGATGCCATGAAAGCCCATCCCAATGCCCCCGCCCGCAGCCTTGCCGCAGACTTAAGCGCAAGGCAGGACAAGCTGGGCCGCCCGATCAATATCGGCCTTGTGGGCTGTGGCGAAATGGGAACCGATATCGTCACCCAGGTTCTGCACATGCCGGGCCTGAAAGTGGCCGCCATTGCTGAACGCCGCCCGCCCCAAGCGAAGAACGCTTTTGCCATTGCGGGGATGGATTTTGCCGAAACGGTTACAACCGCCGCTCAAGGCAAATTTGATGAAGCAATTGCGTCTGGCAAGGTCGGCGTCACCGAGGATTCAGACCTCATCGTCAAGAGCCCGCATATTGATGTGGTGATCGACGCCACAGGCAAGCCCGCAGTGGGTGCCGAAATGGGCCTTGCTGCCATGGAGCAAGGCAAGCATCTGGTGATGATGAATGTGGAGGCCGATGTTACCATTGGCGCCTATTTGAAGCGTGAGGCCAAGCGCCTGGGCGTTTGCTATTCGCTGGGTGCTGGCGATGAGCCATCATCCTGCATGGAACTGATCAACTTCGTCACGGGCCTGGGTTATCCGATCGTGGCCGCAGGCAAGGGCAAGAACAACCCGCTCAACATTGATGCCACACCCGATGCCTATGCCGAGGAAGCCCAGCGCCGCAACATGAATGTGCGCATGCTGGTGGAATTCGTTGATGGCTCCAAAACCATGGTGGAAATGGCAGCCATTTCCAATGCCACGGGCTTGGTGCCGGATGTGCCAGGCATGCACGGGCCCGCGGCCTCATTGGCTGATCTTGAAAAAGTTCTCTGCCCCAAGGCCGATGGCGGCGTGTTGAATAAAAAGGGCGTGGTGGATTTCAGCGTGGGCAAGGGTGTTGCCCCAGGCGTATTTGTGATTGCCGAGATGAGTCACCCGCGCCTGCGTGAGCGCATGCATGATTTGAAATTGGGGGCAGGGCCTTATTACAAATTCTTCCGGCCCTATCACCTCACCTCGCTGGAGGTGCCACTCACCTGTGCTCGCGTTGTGCTCTATGGCACGCCGGATATGGAGCCGCGCGATGTGCCAACTTCCGAAGTTTGCGCCCTGGCCAAGAAGGATTTGCAAGTGGGCGACAAACTCGATGCCATCGGCGAATATGCCTACCGCGCCTGGATCATGACAGCGCCAGAAGCCCGCGCCGCAGGTGCCGTGCCTTGTGGGCTGGTGGAAGGCGCCAAGGTATCAAGGCCCATCAAGAAGGGCGAACTTCTCACCCATGCCAATGTGGCGGTGGATCCTGCTGCCAAGATTGTTCAACTGCGCCAAAGGCAGGACAAGGCTCTTGGCTACTGATCTGAAAACGCCAGCTTTCGACTACGTGTCGATGGGCTTTTACACCTTTGATTGCCTGGCCTGGCCCTTTACCCATATGCCAGAAGGCGCTGGCACCGTGCTGGTGGATGATTTCACATTGGCTGTTTCTGGCGCTGCCGGAACGGCCGCCATCGCCGCCGCCAAGATGGGCCTGAAAACCATGGCTGTGGCCGGTGTGGGCCAGGACTTGATGGGCGAATGGGTGTTGCAACGCCTCGCGCAATTCGGGGTGGATACCTCAATGGTACAAAGCCAGCCGGGCTGGCGCACGTCATCCTCGATCATCACCACGCGCATGGATGGCTCGCGCCCCGCGCTGCATCTCAAGGGAGGGACGAAGGATTTCTTTGTGGCGGATGCGGATATCGACAAGGTTGCCAGCACCAAGGTGTTCCACGCTGGCGGCGTGGGCCTGATGGAAGCCATGGACAAGGGCCAAACCGCAAAAGTGATGCAGGCGGCCAAGGCCAATGACGCAATCACCACGGTGGATGTTTTCGCAGGTTCCCCGGCAGACTTGCCTGCCATTGCGCAAGTTCTTCCGTATACTGATTATTTCATGCCCTCAGTAGAGGAAGCCGAAGCACTCACAGGCCTGAAGGCGCATGAAGATTTGGCCCGCATTTTCCTCGATCAGGGTGCGAAGGCTGTAATTCTCACCCTGGGCGCAGAAGGAGCCTATTACCACAATGCCAAAGGCCAGCGCTTTCACATGCCGGCCTTTGACGTGGAATTGAAATGCTCCTGCGGCTGCGGTGATGCCTTCAACGCGGGCTTTGCCGTGGGGCTGTTGAAGGGTTTTGATATCGAAACCACAGTGCGCTTCGCCCAGGCCACATCTGCCCTGAAATCTACCGGCCTAGGGTCACAGGCAGGGGTTGAAAGTTTTGCACAGACGCTGAATTTCATGAAAACGCAAAAGACGCGGAGCTGAATGTGCAAGCCAGAAACAGTGGAACAGCACTTGTCATTTCTTCCGCCCTGCTATGGAGCATCGGCGGCACCATCCAGCGCTTCCTGGCGGTGCAGGACTCATGGACGATCGTGTTCTGGCGATCCCTGTTTGCAGCCTTGTTCTTGCTGGCTTTCATGCTGGCCACCGAAGGTCCACGCGAAACCAAGACCATGTTTCGCCGGATGGGCTGGGCGGGCCTTGGCGTGGCGCTGTGCTTTGGAATTGCCTCAACATCTTTCGTGGTTGCCCTAAGTTACACCAAGGTGGCCAATGTTCTGCTCATTCAGGCGGGTGTGCCACTGCTGGCCGCATTATTGGCCTGGTTTGTCTTCCGTGAAAAAGTGTCCCTGCCCACCCAAGTGGCCATCGCCGCAGTGATTGCTGGCGTTGGCATCATGGTCTCGGAATCACTTGATGGACGTGTCTCGCCCATGGGTGATGGGTTGGCCATTCTCATTGCCTTTGCTTTCGCAACCGCCACCGTGATCTCGCGCCACCACGCTGAGGTCCGCATGTTGCCTGCCGTATGTCTGGCCACCACCATGGCCGGAATTTTCGCGGCACTTCATGTGCAGTCTTTCGCTGTCTCGAAAACCGATTTTCTGCTGCTTGTCCTTTTCGGCGCGGTGAACCTTGGGGCGGGGCTTGCCGTGTTCACGATGGGTGTGCGGCTGATTCCCGCTGCCTTCGCTGCATTATTGGGCACGCTAGAACCAGTTCTCGCTCCAATATGGGTCTGGCTTGTGCATGGCGAAATACCCACCGCCCGCACCATCCTTGGAGGCAGTGTGGTGTTTTTGGCCCTCTTCATCCACTTGCTCTTGGAATGGCGCAAGCAGCCCCGGCAATTGCCTGCAACTTAAGGCAAATTCCGGCAGAACATGGCAAAGGGCGGGACTCGCCTGCGCCACAATTCCCGTATAGAAGCGGGCCGCAGGAGTTCCATATTGACCACCACCCCGCTGCTCGATCAAATCCACGCGCCAGAAGACCTGCGTAAACTTTCAGATTCAGATTTGCCGCAGTTGGCCCAGGAACTGCGCGATGACATGATTTCTGCCGTGTCGAAAACCGGCGGGCATCTTGGCGCAGGCCTTGGTGTGGTTGAACTTACCATCGCGCTCCACCATGTGTTCAATACGCCGGAAGACCGATTGATTTGGGATGTGGGCCATCAGGCCTATCCACACAAGATCCTCACGGGCCGCCGCGACCGTTTTTCAACTTTGCGGCAGGAAGGTGGCCTCTCGGGTTTTACGCGCCGCGCCGAAAGCAAATACGATCCCTTTGGTGCCGCGCATTCATCAACGTCCATTTCTGCTAGCCTCGGCATGGCTGTGGCGCGGGATTTGAAGCATGAAAAGCGCAATGTGATTGCCGTGATTGGCGATGGCGCCATGTCGGCCGGCATGGCTTATGAAGCGCTGAACAATGCTGGCGCACTTCATGCCCGCATGATCGTGATCCTCAACGATAACGACATGTCGATTGCCAAGCCATCGGGCGCGATGGGCGCTTATCTCGCCAGGCTGGCCACAGGCAAGACATATAATAACGCCCGTGACATCGGCAAAAAAATTGCCGGCGCCTTAGGCAAAACGGTGGACCGGACCATCCACCGCGTGGTGGGCCATGCGCGAGGTTTTGTCACTGGGGGCACCATGTTTGAGGAATTGGGCTTTGAACACATTGGCCCGATTGATGGGCATGATTTCAGCCACCTGCTGCCCGTGCTGCGCAATGTGCGCGACAATGCCACCGGGCCGGTTCTCATCCATGTCGTCACGCGCAAGGGCAAGGGCTATCCACCCGCTGAAGCGGCAGCGGACAAATATCACGGTGTGAACAAGTTCAATGTCTTCACGGGCGAGCAATCCAAGCCTGCCACGAACGCGCCTGCTTACACCAAGGTGTTCGGCAATGCGCTGGTGGAAGAAGCCAAGCTGGATGAGCGCATTGTGGCCATCACCGCTGCCATGCCTTCAGGAACTGGGCTTGATGGATTCGCACAAATTTTCCCCAGCCGCCTGTTTGATGTGGGCATTGCCGAACAACATGCGGTCACTTTTGCAGCAGGGCTGGCCACCGAGGGCTTGAAACCTTTTGCGGCAATCTATTCAACATTCTTGCAGCGCGCCTATGACCAGGTGGTGCATGATGTGGCGATCCAGAAATTGCCCGTGCGCTTCCCCATCGACCGTGCGGGCTTTGTGGGCGCTGACGGCCCCACCCATTGCGGTGCTTTTGACATTGGCTATCTCGCCAGCCTGCCGGGCTTTGTGGTGATGGCCGCTGCTGATGAGGCCGAACTTAAACATATGGTGCGCACGGCCGCTGACTATGATGAAGGCCCCATCTCCTTCCGTTATCCGCGTGGTGAAGGCGTGGGTGTGGATTTGCCAGAGCGCGGCAGCTTCCTCGAAATCGGCAAGGGCCGCGTGGTGAAGCAAGGTTCGCGCATTGCGATTCTGTCTTTCGGCACGCGCCTGCATGACAGCTTGCGCGCCGCTGACGAGTTGGATGCTCTGGGTCTTTCAACCACCGTGGCCGATGCGCGCTTTGCCAAGCCGTTGGATCATGATCTGATCAAGCGTCTCGCTGAAAATCACGAAAGCCTAATCATCGTGGAAGAGGGTGCGGCTGGGGGCTTCGGCGCGCAAGTGATGCATGCCATGGCGCGCATGGGTTTGCTGGATCGCGGGTTGAAGATCCGCAGCCTCGCATTGCCGGATGAATTCACCGAACAGGCCAAACCGGAAGCGATGTATGCCCATGCCGGGCTGGATCATCGAGGTTTGGTTCGTACCGCTCTGGAGACTATCGGAAAAGTTGCATTGTCAGGGGCAAGCACAGCTTAAGATAACAAGCGCCTATTTTCATTCTTCCGAGGGCCTAGATATCCTTCACCAGCCGCAGCGCATCGTAAATCGCGGCATGGGTGTTGCGGGCCGCCACGGCGTCGCCAATGCGGAAAAGCTGAAATGCACCTCGCGGGTTGGTTTCTATGGCTTGCGGCGTTCCCGCAATGAGTGCGGCTTGATCCACCTCGCCCAGATTCGATGAATGCGGCTTCAATTCGAAATAGATTTCGTCGAGGGGCCGCGTGCCGTGATTCACCACAATCTGGTCATGGCGCTGGCGCTTGCTCCAGCCGCCATAATCACTGCCGATCTCGGCTTCTATTTCATTGCCGACACGGCGCGCCGCGAGCAATCGCCACGTGACGGTGAAGGTCGCATTGCGCTGTTGCAGCGAGCGCATATAAGGCACCAAATTCATTGCCATCACCTCAGGCGCAAAACTGCGATCAGGAGTCATGATCTCAACTTTGGCTCCAGTGGCAGCAATTATATCTGCGGCCTGCAGGGCAGGCGGGTCACCTGCGTCATCAAAAATCAACACATTGCTGCCTGGCTTCACATCGCCCGAAATGATGTCCCAGCTTGAAACCACCAGCTCATTGCCCTCACGCAACACGTCAGTGTGCGGCAAGCCGCCGGTGGCGATCACTGCCACATCCGGGCTTTCACGCATCACATCAGCTGCACTGGCCAAGCGGTTGAAATGAATCACAACTCCCAGCTTCTCACACTGCCTCATGCGCCAATCAATAATGCCGATCATTTCCTTGCGGCGTGGGCTTTGCGCGGTGAGACGGATTTGCCCACCGGGCTTGTCGGCGGCTTCGAACATGATCACCTCATGCCCGCGCTCACCTGCCACGCGTGCGGCCTCCAAGCCTGCTGGCCCCGCACCAACAATCACAACACGTTTCTTCTTCGCCGCGCGCGCGATCTCATGCGGCATGGTTTCTTCGCGGCCAGTGGCAGCGTTGTGAATGCAAAAGGCAAGCCCCCCTTGATAGATGCGATCGAGGCAATAATTGGCACCCACGCAAGGGCGAATGTCGTCCTCGCGGCCTTCCATGATTTTCCGCACGATGTGCGGATCTGTCATATGCGGGCGCGTAAGGCCCACCATGTCCACCTTGCCCGAAGCAATGGCATGGCGCGCCGTGGCCACATCTGCAAGGCGCCCGGCATGAAAGGTCGGGAATTGAGTGGCCGCCCTGATCTCCCCCGCAAAGTCGAGATGCGGTGCGGTGCGCATGCCTTGTATGGGGATCACATCGGTAAGGGCGGCGTCCGTGTCGATGCGCCCGCGGATCACATTGAGATAGTCAACTAGCCCAGAAGCCTTCAGCCGCCGTGAAATCTCCAAACCGTCATCCTTGGTCAGCCCGCCTTGCTGCATTTCATCGGCCACATAACGCAGGCCAAGAATGAAATTCTCGCCCACCTTGGCGCGAATGTCGGCCAGCACTTCAAACGTGAATCGCAGGCGATTGTCGAGTGAGCCGCCATAGGGCCCCTCCAGCGTGTTGGTGAGCGATGACCAGAACTGGTCGTTGAGATGGCCGTAGGCTTCAATCTCCAGCCCATCGAGCCCGGCGGCTTTCATGCGCTCAGCTGCCGCAACAAAATCCTTTTTGATGCGGGCAATATCCCAATCTTCCATTTTCTTGGGGAAGGCACGGTGCGCGGCTTCGCGCTCATGCGAAGGCGAAACCACGGGCAACCAATCACCCTTGTCCCACCGCGTGCGTCTGCCAAGGTGAGTGAGCTGGATCATCACCGCAGCGCCATGTTCGTGGCATTCATCGGTGAGACGCTTCAGCCAGGGCACCACTTCGTCTTTGTAGGCTAGAATGTTGTTGAACACCGGCGGGCTGTCGAGAGACACGGCCGCAGAACCTGCCGTCATCGTTAGCGCGACACCGCCTTTAGCCCGCTCAACATGATAAAGCCGGTAGCGATCCTTCGGCAGGCCATCTTCTGGATAGGCCGGCTCATGCGAGGTGGTCATCAGCCGGTTTCTAAGCTCAAGATGTTTCAGCTTAAATGGCTGCAGCAATGGATCGTTTGACATTCTGCGAAAATGAAGTGGTAAATCGCATATTGGCAAGGGCCAGAATGGTAAAAGATTCTAAATGATGCAAAGGCTTTATTTTTTTAGGTTCGCCCATCAATATTCTATTGTGTTTCCGATCCAAACTGGGCAGAAAAGTTGGTTCAAAGCGCTTTGAGGGTTGAAAGATTGACGAAAAACACTGTTGCCGAAATCAAGGCCGATATTCTGGCCAAGCTGACCTATGCCATCGGCAAAGACCCGGTTGTTGCCAAGCATCATGATTGGCTGAACGCCACCATTCTCACCCTGCGGGACAGGATTATTGACAAGTGGATGGAATCCACCCGCGCTGCCTATAAGGCCGATGCCAAGCGGGTTTATTACCTTTCGCTCGAATTTCTCATCGGGCGCCTGTTGCGTGATGCGTTGTGCAACCTTGAACTCAATGAAACCTTCCGCACCGCGCTGGCTGAACTGAACGTCGATCTCGATCTCACCGAGGCGCTGGAACAAGACGCCGCCTTGGGCAACGGTGGCCTTGGCCGCTTGGCCGCTTGTTTCATGGAAAGCATGGCCAGCCTCGACATCCCGGCCTACGGCTATGGCATTCGCTACAATCACGGCCTTTTCCGCCAACTCATCAAGGATGGCTGGCAGATGGAGCTGCCGGAAAACTGGCTGGAGGACGGCAACCCCTGGGAATTTGCCCGCCGTGAAGCCGCCTACAAGATATCCTTTGGCGGCCACGTGCAAACCACGTCCGGCAAGGAAGCGGCCGTCTGGGCACCGGATGAAACCCTGTTGGCCACCGCCTTTGACACTCCGATGGTGGGCTGGCGTGGGCGGCGTGTGAACACCCTGCGGCTTTGGGGTGCAAGGGCCCTGGACCCCATCCATCTCTCCGCCTTTAACAGCGGAGACTTTGCGGGCGCTCTCGCGGGGCAAACGCGCGCCGAAATTCTAACCCGCATTCTCTATCCGTCAGATTCAACGCCCCAAGGCCAGGAACTGCGCCTGCGGCAGGAATATTTCTTCACCTCAGCCTCGCTGCAAGACATTCTCCGGCGCCATATCCAGAAATTTGGCAGTGTCGCCAACGTTGCCGATAAAGTGGCCGTGCAGATCAACGACACCCATCCTGCCATTGCCGTGGCGGAATTGATGCGCCTGCTGATCGATATCCATGGCCTGCATTGGGAAGAGGCCTGGGCCACCACGCAGAAAGTGATTTCCTATACTAACCACACGCTCCTCCCAGAGGCGCTGGAAAGCTGGCCAGTGGAATTGTTCCAACGCTTGCTGCCGCGGCACTTGCAGATCATCTATGCCATCAATGATCACTTGCTGGTTGAGGCCCACAACAAGCTGGGCGCGGACATTGATTTCATCCGTTCAGTCTCGTTGATCGATGAGAGCAGCGGACGACGGATCCGAATGGGGCAACTGGCGTTTGTCGGTGCGCACAGCATCAATGGTGTTTCCGCCCTGCATACGGAATTGATGAAGGTCTCGGTGTTCCGTGACCTCAACAAACTCTTTCCCGGCCGCATCAATAACAAGACCAATGGCATCACCCCGCGCCGCTGGCTGCATAATATCAACCCGGATTTGTCAGCCCTTCTGGCCGAGGCCGGGGGCCCTGAAACATTGGACAATGCCGAACTTCTTCCACGTGCCGCAGGCATTGCAGACAACAAGGTGATGAGTGAGCGCTTCGCCCAGATCAAGCGCGAGAACAAGGCCAAGCTTTCGAATCTGGTGGAGGCGCGCCTTGGCCTGAAGCTTGACCCAGACGCCATGTTTGATGTGCAGGTGAAGCGTATCCATGAATACAAGCGTCAGCTCATGAACATCTTGCAGACGATTGACCACTATCTGCAAATCAAGATCAATCCAGGAGGCGTGTTTGCGCCGCGGGTCAAGATTTTTGCAGGCAAGGCCGCCCCCAGTTATACCCAGGCCAAACTGATCATCAAGCTGATCAACGATGTGTCTGCGGTGGTTAATGCCGACCCGGATACGAAAGATCTTCTGAAAGTGGTCTTCCTGCCCAACTACAATGTCTCACTGGCCGAAGTCATTGTTCCGGCAACTGACCTTTCCGAACAGATTTCAACGGCAGGCATGGAAGCTTCCGGCACTGGCAACATGAAGTTCGGCCTGAATGGCGCGCTCACCATTGGCACGCTGGATGGCGCCAATGTGGAAATGCGCGAACATGTGGGCGCGGAAAACTTCTTCATTTTCGGCCTTGAGGCCCATGAAGTGGAAGACCGCCGCCGCAAGGGCATTGATGGCCATTCGGTGGTTGATGCCTCCGCGCGCCTGCGCGCCGTGCTGCGTGAATTGAGCAAGGGCACATTCTCCGAGGGCAGCACCTCACTTTACAATCCGATCGTTGATTCCATCTATCATGGCGATTGGTTCATGGTGGGCCAGGATTTTGACGCCTATCTTGCCGCGCAGGAAAAAGTTTCCAAGGCCTGGGGCACGCCGAGGGACTGGACGCGCATGGCGATTAAGAATAGCGTCAATATGGGCTGGTTCTCGTCGGATCGCACGATCAGGGAATATGCCCGTGATATTTGGAACGTCCCAACGCGTTGAGAGTGCCCATGGCCGAAGCAAAGTGGAAAACCAGCGGCCCCG
>JAYTIG010000224.1:0-5087 GCA_043731995.1 Hyphomicrobiales bacterium | reverse complement strand
CGTCAATCCCAACTTCAAGGCCAAGATCATCTGGGTGAACTCGTGGTTTGATCCGGGCAAGGAAGCTGACGCCGCCAAAGTGTTGATCGGCCAAGGAGCGGACGTTCTGGTGCAACACACTGACTCGCCTGCCGCCATTAAGATCGCCGAGGAGCAGAAGAAACTGGCCTTCGGCCAATCCTCTGACATGATTGCCTTTGGCCCGCATGCCCAGCTCACGGCCAACACTGACGTTTGGGGCCCCTATTATGTGCAGGAAGTGAAAGCCGCCATGGATGGCAGCTGGAAGAGCCATGACGCCTGGGACGGCATGAAACAGGGTGCCGTCGTTCTTTCGCCCTTCACCAACATGCCCGATGACGTGAAAGCCATGGCGGAGAAATCTGTCGCTGATATCAAAGCGGGCAAGTTGCTTCCCTTTGCTGGCGTAATCACCAAGCAGGATGGCTCGACAGTTGGCGAAGCGGGCAAGTCGCTTTCCGACAAGGACCTCAACGGCATGAATTGGTACGTCAAAGGCATCGACGACAAGCTGCCGCAGTAAGGCGCTTTCGCTCAGCAACGCAATAGACCGGGAGCCGGAAAAACTGGCTCCCGGAACGGCGGGGTGTGTCCAATGCCCCTCCAACGCAATGTAAATTTCTGCTTTGGATTTTTCGGCTTTATGGGGAGATTGCCACCCTAATGAACGTCACCCCAGCGAAAGCTGGGGACCAGCTTGCCAAAAAGATTTGACTTGAGGCTGAAGCTGGATGCCAGCTTGCGCTGGCAAGACGCAGGAGTGTTAGGCGTATTGAATTGTCGTGATTTTTCGGCCGGGTTGCTCCGCCTGATCGGAAAGCGCGCCGGGAACTAAATGGTGTTGAACATGGATCCTTTTCTCGCTGACTGGCTTAATCTCTTGCTGCGCTGGGGTCACTTGATCGCAGGCATCGCCTGGATTGGAACCTCGTTTTATTTTGTGGCGCTTGATTTTTCGCTGAAGAAACCGGCTGGCCTGCCGCCGGGCGTCAGCGGCGAGGCCTGGGAAGTCCATGGCGGCGGCTTCTACCATGTGCGCAAATTTCTTTCAGCTCCGGCCAAGCTGCCCGACAATCTCATCTGGTTCAAATGGGAAGCCTATCTCACCTGGGTCACCGGCTTTTTCCTGCTGATTGTGCAATACTATATCGACGCCAACGGCTTTTTGATTGACCCGAAGATTCTGGCGCTTCTGCCTTGGCAAGCTATCGCCATCTCGGTGGCGAGCCTGGTTGCAGGCTGGCTGGTTTATGACACGCTGTGTCGCGCGCTGGCGGTGCGCAATCCAACGCTGCTGGCCGGGCTGGTCTTCACCCTGATCATGATGGCCGCCTATGGCTATACCCATGTCTATTCCGGGCGCGGTGCCTTCATCCACATTGGCATTTTCATCGGCACCATCATGGCCGCCAATGTCTTCATGGTGATTATTCCCAATCAGGCCAAGATCACTGCCGCCCTCATTCGCGGCGAGGTGCCAGATGCCTCGTTTGGTTCAACCGGCAAGCAGCGCTCGCTGCATAACACGTACCTCACGCTGCCGGTGCTGGTGATGATGATCAGCAACCATTTCGCCATGGTCACCGATCATCCCCAGGCTTGGATTCTCGCGGGCCTCATCGTGATCGGCGGCGTGGCCCTGCGCCATTTCCTGGTGCGTCATGAAGTCGGCGACCCCTTGTCCAAAATCGCCTGGACTTTGCCGGTCATCTTTGGCGCCTTCGGCATTGCCTATGCGATGACGTGGGTTGGCCCGCTCAATTACGACTGGCTCAATCTTTTCCTGCGCTGGGGCCACATCATCGCAGGCATTTCATGGATCGGCACGTCCTTCTATTTCGTCGCACTTGATTTCAGTTTGCGCAAGACGAACGGGCTTCCTCCCGGCGTGGCGGGCGAAGCCTGGGAGGTTCATGGCGGCGGCTTTTACAATGTGCAGAAATACCTTTCTGCGCCATCAAGCCTGCCCGATGATCTCATCTGGTTCAAATGGGAGGCTTACCTCACCTGGGTCACGGGTTTCCTGCTGCTCATCGTGCTCTATTATCTGAACGCTAGTTCCTATCTCATCAGCCCGGCCGTGATGGCGCTGACGCCCTGGCAAGCCATAGCGATTTCGCTGGTGAGCCTTGCGGCGGGCTGGCTTGTCTATGATCAACTGTGCCGCTCGCCGCTGGGCGGCAAGACCGGGCTTCTGGCGTTTGTCGTTTTTGCGATGATCCTGGCCATGGCTTATTTCTATTCACATATCTTTTCGGGTCGGGGCGCATTCATCCACATCGGGGCCTTCATCGGCACCATCATGGCCGCCAATGTGTTCATGGTCATCGTTCCCAACCAGCGCAAGATCACCGATGCGCTGCTGCAAGGCAAAGCGCCTGACCCGCGCTATGGCGTCATCGGCAAGCAGCGCTCGCTGCACAACACCTATCTGACGCTGCCCGTGCTGGTGATGATGATGTCGAACCATTACCCCTTCATCACCGACAATCACTTAAGCTGGCTTCTGGCCGGACTCATCGTGATTGGCGGCGGCTCGCTGCGGCACTTTTTGGTGCGCATTGAAGTGGGCGACACGCAAGAGCAGGTGGCTTGGGCCTTCCCGGTGATCGGCAGTGTCTTGGCTGCTGCGGTCTTGATCACCGAGCCAGCGAAACTGCCGGCCTATACCGGCACAGTCACCGACGCCGATGCTGTCTCCATCGTGCAAATCCGCTGCTCGGCCTGCCACGGCGCGCAGCCGACAGACCGCACCATCAAGGTCGCGCCCAAGGGCATCATGCTTGAATCGCTTGAAGAGTTGAAGCGCTATGCCAAGCAGGTGGAGGTTCAGGCCGTCAGCAACAAGTCCATGCCCCTTGGCAACAAGACCGGCATGACCGACGAAGAACGCGCCAAACTTGGCGCCTGGATCGCAAAGCAATGATGAGCCTCACGCAAGTCAATGCCATGTCGCCTGAGGCTTTTGTTGCAGCCTTCGGCGATGTCGCCGAACATTCGCCCTGGGTGGCGCAGGCGGCTGCGCGGCAGCGGCCCTTCGCATCGCGCGAGGCGATGATTGGGAATTTCGAAAAAACCTTGCGCGCTGCTCCCCACGAGGCGCAACTGACGCTGGTGCGCGCCCATCCTGATCTCGCCACCAAAGCCAAGCTGACTGACGACTCCACCCGCGAGCAGGCCCAGGCCGGGCTGGGTAGCCTGAGTGCTGAGGAATTTGCGCGCTTTGACAAATTGAACACGGCCTACAAGGCAAGATTCGGCTTTCCGTTTATCTTTGCCGTCAAGGGCGCAACCAAGCATCAAATCCTTTCCGGATTTGCAGAGCGGGTGGGCAATGATTTGGCGGTGGAGTTCGGCAACACCATCACCCAGATCAACCGCATCTTCCGCTTCCGCATTGAAGACCGGGTTGCGCCATGACGACAGTTATCCATGGACAAACAATTAGTTTTGGCGACAGTGCAGCTGTCCTGAAGCACGAGGAGAAGGGCGCAGTCGTTGCGGGCGATGATGGCCGCATCCTGTGGTCTGGCCCGCAATCGTTGGTGCCGAATAGTTTCGTTGACGCGCCAGTTCATGACTATGGCCAGTGCCTGGTGTTGCCCGGCCTGATCGATGCGCATATTCACTTTCCGCAATACCGGATGCTGGCCGCGCCGGGCAAGGATTTGCTCGATTGGCTGTCGCGGTTCACTTTTCCTGAAGAAAGCCGTTTTGCGTCGCCCGAACACGCCGCCGCCAAGGCCGAAATCTTTCTGGATCGACTGGCCGCCCATGGCACGACATCGGCGCTGGCCTTTTGCTCGGTCCATAAGACCTGTGCGGATGCGCTATTCGCCGCCGCCGAAAAACGCGGCATGGCCATGGTGACGGGCAAGACCATGATGGATTGCAACGCCATTCCCGCCGTTCAGGACGACCCCGAAACCGGCGCGCGCGAAAGCGAAGAACTTTACCATGCCTGGCATGGCAAGGGGCGCTTGCGCTATGCGGTGACGCCGCGCTTTGCCCTCACATCCAGCGAAGCCCAGCTAAAACTCTCGGGCGAGCTTCTGGCCAAATGCCGCGGTGCCTTGATGCAAACGCATCTATCCGAAAGCCCCGGTGAGATTGCTTTTGTCAAAACCCTGTTCCCATGGTCAAGAGACTATACCGATGTTTATGACAAGTTTGGCCTGCTCAGCGCCCGCAGCCTGTTCGCCCATGGCATTCATCTCTCTGAACGCGAATGCCAGCGGCTTTCTGAGTCAGGCTCCACCGTGGTTCATTGCGCCACATCCAACACCTTCCTTGGTTCTGGTCTGATGAGCATGAATCACCTGGGCGACAGCAAGGGCCCGGTTCATGTCGGCCTTGCCACCGATGTTGGCGGCGGCACCAGCTACTCCATGCTGGCCACCATGGGCGAAACCTACAAGGTGCAGATGCTGGCGGGCCGCAAACTGACCGCCGCCGAGCTTTTTTATATGGCGACACGCGGCAACGCCAAACGCCTGCATATTGAAGGCGACACCGGCTCGATTGATTTGGGCAAATTCGCCGATCTGGTCATCCTCGATCCGGCGGCAACGCCCGTCCTTGCCAGCCGCAACGAGCTGTCGCAATCCATCGAAGATGTTCTGTTCTCGCTGGTTATCTTGGGCGACGACCGCGCCATCCGCGCCACCTATATCGCAGGCCAGCGCATCTATAAATGGCGGAGATAAAGTGTACCACTGAACCGGCATTTTGGGGGCGTAATGGCGGCGCAAAAGTGTACCGGTCCTGCTAGACCTACTCGTTGTCATGGAATGGCATTGAGGGGCGATATTGTACTTCGCGGACCCAAGGTGCTACATGAGTAGCGCCTTTGAGGGACAATCCCCCAACGGGTGACCTGACCTGCTTTTTCTGAACCAGACGATATGAGTATCGCACTGGAAAGGAGAAAGAAGATGGCCAGGAAGCGACTATTGGCGGAGCAGATTGTGACGAAGCTGCGCCAGATTGAAGTGCTGCAGGCACAGGGCAAGACGATTGCTTTGGCCTGCAAGGAAGCCGGGACCACAGAGCAAAACTACTACCGC
>JAYTIG010000223.1:0-1864 GCA_043731995.1 Hyphomicrobiales bacterium | reverse complement strand
TGGGCCGAAATGGGCGCCAAAGGCTGGTCCTTTGCTGATGTGCAACCCTATTTCAAGCGCATGGAAAATGTCCAGGAAGGCGAGGAAGGCTGGCGCGGCACCGATGGCCCACTCTATGTGAAGCGTGGCTTGCGCAAGAATCCCCTCTATCAAGCCTTCATCGAGGCCGGACGCCAGGCCGGCTATCCCGTATCGTCCGACTATAACGGCAGCCAGCAGGAAGGCTTTGCTGACATGCAAATGACAGTGCATGACGGGTTGCGTTGGTCAGCGGCCAATGCCTATCTCTGGCCTGCGATCAAGAAGGGTAGCATTGCCATGGAAACCCGCGCCATGGCGCGGCGTATCATCTTGCGGGGCAAAAAAGCCATCGGGGTTGAATATATGCAGGGCGGAAAAGTGAAACTGGCCTTCGCCAACCGTGATGTGATCATTGCCGCCTCCACCGTCAATTCACCCGCCATTCTCGAACGCTCGGGCATTGGCAAGCCTGAAGTGCTGAAGGCGGCAGGCGTGGACGTGGCGCATGAATTGCCTGGTGTGGGCGAAAACCTGCAGGACCATTTGGAAATTTACTTCCAGCTGAAATCTCTGCAACCAATTACACTCAACAGCCAGCTTGGCCTTTTCAACAAGGCCAAGATCGGGCTGGAATGGCTGCTCTTTGGCACAGGCCTTGGCGCCACCAATCACTTTGAATCCTGCGGCTTCATCCGTTCGCGCGCCGGTATTGATTACCCGGACATTGAGTATCATTTCCTGCCTGCCGCGATGCGCTATGATGGCAGGATCGCATTCGCAGGCCATGGCTTTCAAGTTCATGTGGGGCCGATGCGTTCAAAGTCGCGCGGCTTTGCCCACATCAAGTCGCCCGATGCCAATGAGCATCCGAAGATTCTCTTCAACTACATGTCCCACCCAGACGATTGGGAGGAATTCCGCGCCTGCGTGCGCCTCACGCGCGAGCTGTTCAAGCAGGATGCGATGAAGCCCTATGCCGGCGGGGAAATCCAGCCCGGTGCTGCCGTGCAATCAGATGATGAGATTGATGCCTTCATCCGCGATCATAGCGAAAGTGCTTATCACCCTTGCGGCACCTGCCGCATGGGTTCGCCCAAAGACAAAATGGCTGTGGTGGACCCGGAGTGCCGGGTGATCGGCGTGGAAAACCTACGCGTGGTGGATTCCTCCATCATGCCGCAAGTGACCAATGGCAATTTGAACGCGCCCACCATCATGATTGGCGAAAAGGCCTCGGATCACATTCTGGGCAAACAGATGCTGCCGCCATCCAACCTGGAGCCGTGGATCAATCCGAATTGGCGGACGAGTCAGCGGTAGGGTCAAATCCGTTTGATACAACTCAAATTTCCAAATTCCGTCACCCCGCCCCCTCAACCGTCATCCCGGCGAAGGCCGGGATCCAGCTTAAATTACAAGCTTCGAACCCAGTCAAAGCTGGGCCCCGGCCTTCGCCGGGGTGACGGATGGTGGGGGAAAAATTCGCTCCCTTCTACACCGGCTTCCTGATCTTGTAGATGCCAACGTCAATCACGCCTTCGGCAAAGCCCGCCTCGCAATAGCAGAGGTAGAGCGTCCACAGCTTCTTGAAGCGCTCATCAAATCCCAGTGGCTTGATCTTTGGCCAAGCCGCTTCAAAACGAACCCGCCATTGCCGCAGTGTCTCAGCATAGCTAAGGCCGAAACATTCTATTTTCTCCAGCAACAGCCCGGCATTTTGCGATTGTTCGCGCATGATCTCCTTGGTCAGCAACATGCCGCCCGGAAAAACATAGCGCTGGATGAAATCAACGCCTGATCGATAGGCCGAGTAGTTGTCTTCTAAAATGGTGATGCCCTGAAT
>JAYTIG010000222.1:0-1864 GCA_043731995.1 Hyphomicrobiales bacterium | reverse complement strand
TTGCCAGGTTGCGAAATCTTGAAAATCTGGAATTCTTGAGCAATTGACCCGGATTCTTGACACCAAGCTTGTGCAATCTGGCTTCGGCCACGGCCAATGCGCCATCAAACTTCTGCGCCCGAACCATGAGCGGGGCGGTTAGAACCTTGACCTGGGTAAGGCCCAAAAGAGCAAGATCAAACTTGCGCTTGCCGCTTTCGGCAACCTTCTGCTTGAACAACGGATCAAACTTGGCATTGGCAGCGCTGAGCGCTGCGGTGTTGCTGGAATTGGGATCCTGCATGCCTGTGGCGATCATGCCGTAATAAACAAAGGCCAGAACGCCCACATCATTGCGGCAGGCGGTATCAGCGCATTGCTTGGCGTAAGTGCCAAGTTTGATCTGCGCCCAGTTCATTGCATATTTCCGTGCCTGATCGGTGTATTGGTCTTTGACGGCCTGTAACGCATCGGCCTTGGCTTGTGCCTCTGCCGCCGCTTGATCCGCAATGAGCTTTTGCCTTGCGCCCAGCGTGTTGATGAATTGATGATAGAACGGCCCACAGATTTCATAATTTGCGTCGCTGACCCAGAGCACCCCCCACCAGTCATCAACGCAGGCCTGCGTGACAGGCCTCAGCGCGTCAGCCACCGTCGAGCCATCAGCGTTGATTAACTGGTCGAGCAGAGGTGCGTAATTCGCCTTGTAATAGTCTGACTTGTCTTTCTCATGGTCATCTGGTGGCTGTGTGCTGCCGCCAAGGCCGAGCGCCGAAAAGAAATCGGAAACCGCTTTGCCGATGTCATCAAGACCCTTCTGCACCGTGCCGGTGCATGAACCAGAGGCAAACACAATGCCACAGCCGCATTCCTTCAATTTGTTGAATGGGAGCCCCGGCACATCGAGATATTTGCTCACACTCGCCAGAATGGAACTGCCCGCCGAGAGCTTTGCATCGCAATCATCAGCGCTGGAAAATTGTCCATGGGCGGCACCCACTGCCGCGATGACTCCTCCGAGCGCCTCGGGATAACCAGTAGCGACATCCGAACAACCGATGTTGGAGACCACAGCGCCGCAAGCCTGATCAAGAATGCTGCCGATATCGTCAGCACGGGCAGACAAGTTTGAGATCAAGACCAAAATCAGTGCGATCCAAACAATAATTCCGGCCAATTTCTTCGGCATCGCGGCACTCCACATGGTGGCCTACGCGGACATTGTCGCGCCAGAGGCCTATTGGCGCAAGCTTTCTCTTACTTCAAACTGCTTGGCCATCAGGAATTCACGGACGGCGGCCGAGTCTTCCAGCCCAATGGCCACTTCATAGGCAGCCAAAGCTTCCTCAAATCGTCCACTTTGCCTGAGAATTGCCGCGCGCACGGCGTGAAAAGATTGAAACTGAACCAGCTCTGGATGATCGGCAAGTGTGGGAAGGGCTGCAAGACCCGGTTCAGGCCCTTCAACCTCTGCCACCGCCACCGCGCGATTGATCGCAACCACGGGAGATAAGGTGAGTTTGTAAAGCGCGTCATAGAGCCCGGCGATGGCCTTCCAATCCGTCACGCCCGTGAACCGTCGTGCCGCATGAGCCGATTGAATGGCGGCCTCCAATTGATAGCGGCCAATGGCTTCCATTGCACTCGCCTCACGCAACAGGCGCTCGGCTTCATCCATCATGCGCCTGTCCCACAGTTCCGGAACCTGTTCATTGAGCGGCACAAATTTGCCCACTGCACTGCGCCTCGCGTTGCGCCGTGATTGCAGGAACAGCATAAGTGCCAGTAACCCACAGGCCTCCGCTTCTTTTGGCAGCAGTTGGACAATTAACTGTCCCAGCCAGATCGCCTCTTCGGCCAGGTTGTTTTGCGCGGTGGTGGGGTC
>JAYTIG010000221.1:0-1865 GCA_043731995.1 Hyphomicrobiales bacterium | reverse complement strand
AGCAGAGGGCGAGAAAAGCAGTACGCATGGTCTAGAATCCTTTGCCACTTAGGTTGAAGGCAAATGATTGCCACACGGTTAATGAAATGTTGCAGTGCAGTAAGGCTGGCGCTCAGTTTGGGCTTGATCGCAAGGCATCTCCAATGCTGGAAGCAGCGCCATGAACTATCGCCACGCCTATCACGCCGGGAATCATGCTGACGTCTTGAAACATGCGGTTCTGGCCCGCGTGGTTCAATATCTCGCACAGAAGGACAAAGCCTTTGCTGTGCTGGATGCCCATGCCGGGCTTGGCGTTTACGACCTGCAGGCAACAGAGGCGGCAAAAACTGGCGAATGGCAGGGCGGCATTGGCCTCATGCAGGCGCCCCTCGCTGCAGAAGTCGAACATGTCCTGGCGCCCTACCGCCGCGCGCTGGGCCGCCTCAATCCCGATGGCGGAATGCGCCTCTATCCCGGCTCGCCGGAAATCATTCTGGGTGAAATGCGCGCCGGAGACAGGCTTCTGGCGAATGAGCTTCACCCGCAGGATTTTGAAACCCTCAAGCTGAATTATGCAGGGGAGAAAAAATTGCTGGCTTTGCTGAGCGATGCGGGGCAGGCGGTGAAAGCGCAACTTCCGTTCCGCGAGCGGCGCGGCCTGGTGTTGATTGATCCGCCCTATGAAGGGCGCGATGAAACCGGCCAAGTCGCCCAGATGCTTGCGCAGGGCGCAGGGCGCTTTCCAACCGGGGTGTTCATGATCTGGTATCCGGTGACGACGGAGGAATTCGTCACCCAGTTCATGGGCGCCATCAAGGGCTTGGGGATCGGTAACATCTTGCGGGCGGAACTGCGTGTGAAGAACACCCATGCCGCCAGCGGGCTTTCAGGCTCTGGCCTGCTCATTCTCAATCCACCTTTCAACTTGGAAGGTGAACTGGAAGTTCTGTTGCCCGCGTTGGCAGACCGGCTTGGTGTTGAAGGTCTGGGGCGGAGCCAGCTTTCGTGGCTCACTCCGCCCAAGGGTTGATTAGAGCGCGTCTTCCTCACCGCCCAGAATGGCTTTGGACAGGTCCTGATATTCTTCGCAGGTGGTGTTGCCGCAGATGCGCTTCACTTCACCTAGCTGAACTTTGGCCTGCTCAATCTGGCCTTGGGCGACCAGGCCTTCGCCCAGATATTCATGGGCACGCACATGGTCTGGGTTGATGGCCAGCGCCTTGTTGTAGAAGTTGAAGCCCACATCAACGCGGCCTGCCTTGCGGTTGGAATAGCCCAACATGGTGAGCACGTCGGGATTGCTCTGATCCTTCACTTCGGAGAGAACCTCAATCGCCCAGTCATATTTGCCCGCTTTGGCCAAAACCCAACCTTGGTGATAAAGATCATTATCCGGAACAAGGCTGCCCGTCACCTTCACGCATAGCTTCACATTCTTGCCGTATTTCTTGACGGTTTTGACAACTTCGCCTGATCCGCAATGGAGTTGCAGAGGAGAGTTATCTGAACTGCCGGCCGATGAGTGGGAAGTGGAGCCGCCGCCGCCAGACGATGATGAGCCGCCGGAAGCGCCGCCGCCGGAGCTACTGCCGCCACCGCCACCACCGCCACCAGTGCCACCGCCGCCCGCATGGGCGAAGGCCAGTGAAGCCGAAAGTGAGAGTGCGAGGGCTGAAATGACAATTGTTCTCATGTGATGCTCCTTCAGGAAGTGATGCAGAAAATACGCCTCTGGGAAGCGCTTATTCCCTGCCACCCATTACAAATAGTCGATTTTGCCACTGGCGCGCCCGGGCTGCCTGGGCAAAATTCCCCGATTTTCTTGGTGAATGAATTATGAATGGCTGGTTCAGGGCTGGCTCAGCGTGACCCCACTAAACATG
>JAYTIG010000220.1:0-13050 GCA_043731995.1 Hyphomicrobiales bacterium | reverse complement strand
CTCGCGGAATTGGATGAACACTGCCAACTCAAGAAAATGCCGCTTCACTATTGTGTCGGCGAAATGCTGGATTGGGAGGCCCCAACCGGCGGCTATTTGCTGCAAGCCTGCTTCTCAACGGCCGTGGCTGCAGCCCGCGATCTCCTCAAAAATCTTGCCTAACCGGTGCCACAATTCAGGGCTTGTGTGACGCTGCCTTTCGGGCAGGGCGTCGGGCAATGGGATTTAGTGGCTTGTGCCGCATTCGTGGCAAGCCCGGAATTGAGGAAGAACGCCATGGACATCAAAATTGTGTTGGGATGTGCCGCCCTAGTCGCAGCCTGTGCCACCACACCGGCCCTTGCCGACAAGGCGGCCTATTGCCAAGCCTATGCGCGTGATTTTTCAGACCAGCGCGCCACAGACAAGTTGCAGTGGCAACATAAATATCAAATAGCCCTGGATGCTTGTCTCGGTAGCGGTAAAAAAACCACGGCTGCCACCAAACCAGTGACAGCAGACAATCCGCCCGTTGCAACAGCAGCGGCTCAGCCCGTGCCCAAACTGCCACTGGTGGCCAAGCCCGCACCAGATCCAACAGTCAAACCCGCAAGCACAGATGCATTGCCCAATCTTGTCGTGGGAACACCTGAGTGGAATGACTATTGTGCCAAGAAATACACATCCTTCAGCACCAAGACAGGCATGTACCTCTCACATACCGGCGTCTCTCGCCATTGTCTCGTGACGAATGATTTGAAGGGTTAGCGCTTAGCCTTTCGGGTCCTGAAGGATCATATCCGCCCCGCGCCAACCGATCATCATCGCGGCGGCATTGAGATTGCCGGAGAGGATCGAAGGGAAGGCTGATGCATCTATGACGCGAAGGCCCTCAACACCATGCACACGCAGGCGCGCGTCTACGACGCCGCGAGCAGCGGTTGCCGCCATCCGCGCGGTGCAACAAGGGTGATAGACCGTGCCGCTGCGGTTGCGGAAATCATGGATGATCTGCTCGTCTGTCACAACCGTTGGCCCAGGGCGCAGTTCCTCGGCGATAAGATCTGCCAAGGGCTTTTGTGCGGCAATCTTGCGCAGGAATTTCACCGCCTCCAACATCTCCTGAATATCGTGATCGGTGGAATAGGCATTGGCCGTGATCCTCGGATGCACCAACGGATCAGCAGACACAATCATGATTTCGCCCACCGAAGTGGGCCTGCAATTGGAAATGCCAAGCGAGATGCCGGAAAATGGGTCGGGCGAAAGAATGGGCCGTTCATGAGCCTTTGGAATCAAGGTTGAGAAGGCCTGATAGTAGAGCTGCATATTGGGCCGCGGGTGCGACGGATTGCTTTTGAAAAAGCCGCCGCCCTGATTGATGCTGATGGACAACGGCCCTGATCGAAACAGCAGATATTGCAGGCCCACGCGCAGTTTGCCCCACCACGGGCGCAACACGTCATTCATCGTGGGCACATTGAGGCGGTATGTATAGTTGATACCCTGATGGTCCTTCAAGTTGCGGCCGACGTTTTGATTTTCCACCATCACATCGAGCCCAAGCCCGCGCAAATGTGCTGCATCGCCAATGCCAGAAAGTTGCAACAGTTGCGGCGTGTTTACGGCACCACCAGACAGGATCACCTCGCGCGCCGCATGCGCTGACTGCTTGATGCCACTTTTGACATATTCAACGCCCACGGCGCGTTTGCCCTGAAACAATACGCGCGTTACTTGCGCCCTCGTCAGCACCTCAAGGTTCTTGCGGCTTTGCACTGGATCGAGAAACGCCCGGGCCGCAGAGTTGCGCCTCCCGCCTTTGGTGGTGAGTTGAAAATGTCCGACGCCTTCCTGGCAAGCACCATTGAAATCAACATTGCGTGGCAGGCCTGCGGCCACTGTTGCCTCTTCAAACGGAAGACAAGTCCAATGCCGTTCTTTGTCATTGGCAGCAATGAACAGTGGCCCGCCCTTG
This sequence comes from Hyphomicrobiales bacterium, assembly GCA_043731995.1. Lineage (GTDB taxonomy): Bacteria > Pseudomonadota > Alphaproteobacteria > Rhizobiales > Aestuariivirgaceae > Aestuariivirga. The sequence goes on along the minus strand of JAYTIG010000220.1, from coordinate 11,093 downwards.
CCGCGCCATTCATTGCCACCGGCCTCATTGTCTTCCATCGCCTTGTAGGTTGCCAATACTTCATCCCAGCCCCAGCCGGCGTTGCCAGCCTTGCGCCAATCCTCAAAGTCAGACGCATCGCCGCGCACATAAACCATCGCGTTGATTGAGCTGGAGCCGCCGATCACCTTGCCACGCGGCCAGAAATCCACCTGGCCATTGAAGCCTGCGTCGGGTTCGGCCTTGTACATCCAGTTCACGCTGGGGTCGTAAAAGGTCTTGCCATAGCCCAGCGGCATGTCGATGAAGAACCGCTTGTCGCTGCCGCCGGCTTCAATCAGCAGAACTCGGTTGCGGGCATCTGCACTCAACCTGTTGGCCAGAACGCATCCCGCCGAACCTGCACCTACAATGATGAAATCAAAATTGCCGTCCATGCCACCTTGTCGCAAAGGGCAGGGCGCTTTGGCAAGTTGCCACTTGCGTGAATAATTCTATCCAGTGGGGCACTTCTGTTTGCTGGCCTTTGCCATGGCCCCGCCATCGGCTAGCATCCGGCCAAGAGGAAACTGAAATGAAAATCACCGATCTCAAGGTCTTTATCGTTGGCACACCACCGCAAGCCTGGGGCGGGCGCTATTTCACTTTTGTGAAGCTCACCACCAGCAATGGCATCCATGGTTATGGTGAGGTCTATTGCGACACCTTTGGCCACAAGGCCATCACAGTCATGATTGAAGACACTTTCCAGCGTTATGTGTTGGGCATGAACCCTTTTGACCTGGAGGCCATGTGGCGCAAGGCCTATTCCTCCGGCTACACCCAGCGCCCGGATGCTTCGCTGCAAGGCGTGATGTCAGGCCTTGAGATTGCCCTGTGGGATATCATGGGCAAGGCCACCAGCCGCCCGGTTTACGAACTGCTCGGTGGCAAGGTGCATGAGAAGCTGCGCTCCTACACCTATATCTACCCTGACCGCAACAAGGGTCAGGACGACTCAATCTTCTGGAACCCCGAGCAGTCCGCCGAGCGCGCCGCCCAATATGCCAAGATGGGCTTCACAGGCATCAAATTTGATCCCGCTGCGCCCTATTCTGCTTTCGATCCGCGACAGCCCTCTCTGGAATCGATGGAACTCTGCCGCAAGTTTTGCAAACTGATCCGTGAAGCCGTGGGCAACAAGGCCGACCTGCTTTTCGGCACCCACGGCCAATTCACCGCTTCCGGTGCTATCCGCTTCGCCAAGCAGGTGTTGGAGCCCTGCAATCCGCTGTGGTTTGAAGAGCCAACGCCACCTGAAAAGCCGGAAGAAATGGCGCTTGTGGCGCGCGGCACTTCGGTTCCGATTGCAACGGGCGAGCGGCTGGTGACGAAATATGAATTTGCCCGGGTGCTGGAATGCCGCGCGGCATCAATCCTGCAAATGGCTTTGGGCCGCGTGGGCGGCATCATGGAAGCGAAAAAAATTGCTGGCATGGCAGAGGCCTACTACGCGCAAATCGCACCACATCTCTATGCTGGTCCCATCGAAGCGCTGGCCAATATCCACTACGCAACGTCTCTACCGAACTTTCTCATTCTGGAATCGATCGAAACCTTTGACAATTTCCACAATAAGCTTTTGAAAAAGCCAATCCGTTGGGAGCGGGGCTTTGTCATCCCGCCCACGGATCCCGGCTTGGGCAGCGAACTCAATGAAGAAGTTGCACTGGCCCACCCCTATACCGGAGACAAACTGCACCTTGAGATGACCAACACGGTGGTGCAATGAAATACGGCTATGTCGGTTTGGGCCATTTGGGCGGCCATCTGGCGATGAGCCTGATCAAGGCGGGATTTGATGTCACCGTATTTGATCTTGATGCCACGCTGGCCGAGCGCCACGTGGCGGCGGGTGCCAAGCGTGCCACATCGATTGGCGAATTGGCATCGAAGGTCGATCACATCTTCACCTGCCTGCCATCACCGATTGTCTCCGAAAAGGTGCTTGATCAAATTCTCCCTCATGCCCGCGATGGCATGACGTGGATTGAGAATTCGACATTGGGCCGCGATGAAATCCTGCGCCTTGCGGCAAAAGCCGAAGCGGCGGGCCTCAAGGTACTGGAAGCGCCCGTCACAGGCGGCGTTCACCTTGCCGCGCGTGGAGAGATCACGGTCCTGATCGGCGGTGAAGAAGCGTTGTTCATAACCCACAAGTCGGCTTTGGAAAAAATCGGCAATCGTATTTTCCTCATGGGGCCTTTGGGGTCAGCTGCTGTGATCAAGGTGATCACCAACATGTTGGCCTTCATTCATCTGGTGGCCGATGCCGAAGCCTTGATGCTGGCCAAGCGTGGTGGGCTGGATTTGGCCCAATCCTGGCGGGCCATTGCGGCTTCCAGCGGCAACAGTTTCGTCCATGAAACGGAGGGCCAACTGATCCTGAATGGCAGCTATGACATCGCCTTCACCATGGACCTTGCCCTCAAGGACTTAGGATTTGCCATGAAATTCGGCCAGGACTTCGGCGTGCCGCTTGAATTGGCTGAAAAGACTTATGAGACCTTCAAAAAGGGCAAATCCTCCTATGGCGGGCAGGCGCAATCCACCCAGATTGCCAAGCTTCTGGAAGATGCACTGGGCACCGATTTGCGGGCCGATGGTTTCCCCGCCCGTTTGACTTAATACAATTGTTAAGTTTGGTTCATCTTCGGTTCAGACTCGCGGGAGTAGACCGGGTTTCAAGTTCAAATGAACACCATTCAAAAAGGAAAATCACCATGAACCGTTTCGTCAAAATCGCCATCGCCGCAGGCCTGGCCAGCGCCACCTTGGCCATTTCGGCTGACTCCAGCTTTGCTTATGGCCGCAAGTCTTATTGCATGGCATATGCCCGCGACGCCGCCCGCCATGTGGGCGGCGAGCAGGTTGCCACGGGCTTGGCCCTTGGCGCAGGGGCCGGCGGCCTGATCGGTGCGCTCTCGGGCCACAATAACTTCGTCCCTGGCCTGGCCATTGGCGCTGTTGGCGGCACCATGGTGGGCGCCGTTGCCGGTTCTGAAGAAAAGAAGCGTGTCTACTGGCGCGCCTACCAGGATTGCATGTCTGGCCGTTACTAATTTCGGCTCCAATTTAACGGGCCTTTAAGCCCAATGCACTTGAATGCTTCAGCCCGGACTTTCTCCGGGCTGAAGGCATTTCATGGACTGGCTGATCAAACCGATTTCCTACCTGTTGTTTCCGCTCTATTATCTCACCCAGCCGGACTCACAGTATTTCTGGCCCACCTATGTGGCCTCTGGCGTTGTGGCGCTGGTGCTTTACATGATCAACAAGCGTCGTTGGCGCATTTCTTTGCGTGCGGCCAAGGAATTGCTGCTGCCTGCCAGGTTGCTGGAACATGAATCTTCCAAACTGGATGCCAAGATGTTTTTTGTGGGCCTCTACTATCTGGCGCTCCAGGTTGTTTTGGTGGGCGGAACCACCGTCCTTTCGGTGGCAGGAACTGTGAGCGCCCTGAATCATTTGATCGGCCCCGGCCCCGCACCAATCGGCCCTAGCTGGCTGGTAACAGGCGCCACCATGTTCCTTGTCTTTATGGCGGTGGAATTCGGCTATTGGTTCTCACATTTCATGATGCACAAAATTCCCGCGCTGTGGGAGTTCCACAAAGTGCATCACTCAGCCGAAGTGCTCACCCCATTGACTGAGTGGCGGCAACACCCCGTGGAACTCGCGCTGTTCCCGATCCTCATGAGCGGTGCGGCCTGTCTAGTGCAGGGCCCGATGGTCTGGTATTTCGGCGAAAGCGCCCAGGTTCTGGACCCCATGAAAGCCAATCTTATCTCCATGGCCTTTTGGTACACGATCTTGCACTTGCGCCACACCGAATTGCCTTTCTATGCAACCGGCCTCTTGGGCAAAATCATCCAGGCCCCCGCCCATCATCAGGTGCATCATTCCACCAACCCCGACCATTTCGACAAAAACCTGGGTTATTGCCTTTCGATTTGGGATTGGCTGTTCGGAACACTCTATGTGCCAAGCAAGGGCGAGAAATTCTCCTTCGGCCTCGGCCATCAGGATGATGCATTGGAAACGGTTGTGGGTTCCATTCTGGCACCCATCGGCCGGGCAAGTGCCATTGTGCTCAAGGCCGTGGGCATTGAGTTCAAGCCCACAAGAAAACGCGAACAGGCCTAACTCTTTCCTTCGGTAAAGGCGATCTTCAGCGCGAACAGCGCGAACACGCCCGCGAAGGTGAAATCAATGCCGCGTAACACTCGGGGCCGGGTCTTCAGCCACACCACCAGCTTTTCCGCCACCAGCACGGTGATAATGCTCAGCGGAATGTTCAACGCCACAAAGTAAAGCCCCATGAACAGCAGCTTTTGCCGCAAATAGGGGTCACCCGCCGTGATGAACTGCGGCAGGAAGGTGATGAAAAAGATCACCACCTTTGGGTTGGTGAGGTTCACCATCACGCCCAACATGAAACTGCGCAGCGCGCCGGCCTTGCCGCTTTGGTTCATCGCCACATTGAGTGATGAGCCATGGCGGATGGCATCAACCGCAAGCCAAAGCAGATAGCCCGCGCCGAATATTTTGAGAATCAGAAAGCCTGTGTGAGACGCGGCCACGAGCGCGGATATGCCAAAGGCCGCCAGCAGCGTGTGCACGATGCAACCCACATTGGAACCAACCGCCGAGGCAATGCCTGCCGCACGGCCCGAGGCAATGGTGCGCGAAAGAAACAGACTCATATCCGGCCCTGGGGTCAGGAAGAGCAGCAGGGAGGCGGCGGTATAGGCGATGAATATAGGCAGGGCTGGCAGGAAATTCATGATGCTTGCATTGATGCTCTCAAATCGCTATGCCCGCGCGCATTGCGGGATTAGCTCAGTTGGTAGAGCGCTTCGTTTACACCGAAGATGTCGGGAGTTCGAGTCTCTCATCCCGCACCATTCAGCCCGACGTTCCATCAGTTGCGGGCATATCCTTTTCAAGATTGATCGGCTCAAGCCCTTCGCCGCGAATAACGGCCTCAAAGGCTCGCAGGCGCTTGTAGATTGACATCATGCGCACAATCGTTGGCCATGAATTGATCAGATACTGGAACGAGCCGCGGACTTGATCCATGGCGTTGGTGATCTGGTTGAGCAACCCCAAAGTGATCGCACCTGCCACCAGTGTTGGCACCAGAACGATATAGGCAAACACATTGTCTGTCTGCAGATAGAGAAAGCGGCCGACGTTGAAATAGACATAATGGAAGTAAAGCCGGAAATAGTTTTGACGCACGGATTGAAACAGCTCACGCAAGGTTATCGGATCTGCGCGGCTCTCTTCATTTTCGCCAAATACCAATTCCTTGCGATAGGCGGCTTCAACGCGCTGATTGCGGAATTCAAGGCCCGGCAACTTGATGCCGATCAGCGCAAGGAACACCGTGCCAAAAGTTGCCCATAGAATTGCTGTGAGAACCAGTGGTTGGGGGATGGCGCCAAAAATCGGAATTTCAGTCACATGCTTTGAATAGCCGAGAAGGATTGGAAAGAAGGCGATCAGCGTCATCACCGATTCAATCAGATTGCCGCCAAGGTCTTCAAGCCCGGTGGCGAAACGCATGGTGTCGTCCTGCACACGTTGCGAAGCACCTTCAACGCCGCGCACCTTTTGCCAGTTATCAATGTAGTAATCATTCATCGCCTGCCGCCAACGGAACACATAATGGCTGATGAAGAACAGCATGAAGGCGCGGATAACCACATAGACAAGCGCAATGCCAAGGAACTGGCCAATGCCAATATAAAACTCAGAAGCTGCGACGGGTCGTGTCTTGCCAACGGCGGCCTGCACCAGATCATAGAACGGCCCGTACCAATTGTTGATCGCCACACCCACCTGGACACTGTAATAGGTAAGGAAGATGATCAGCGAAGATCCAATCACCGACCACGCGTACCAGCGCCCCGGTTCGATGGCGCGCCAGATGGCGGCAAAAATAGCCACAACAATGGCGTAGTAGATATAGAACCACAAAAATGGCGCCGACCAGAAAACCTGGACACCAATGATTGGCGGTGCATCAGGCGCAAGGTTCTGCAGGCCAATATATTGCCCCAACTCACGCGCGCCGAAAAACCAAACCAATGTGGCCACCACGATCCACAAAAACGCAGATGCAAAAAATACTTTCGGCCGCGGGAAAAATGAAACGAACATCGGTGTCTTTCTTGGTGTTCTGGCCACGCAGTTTTACGCGGGTGAGATTCGTCGCATGATCTTCGTCAGTTTTGGCCAAATTGCAACGCTTGTGTCATAAGCGCGTCATGTCAGATGAATTTTCTGTGAACTTTGGCCCGGCCGTTGCGGCCTGGGTGGCAAAGCAGGCGCAAGGTTCCGTGCGCGAAAGGGTGGCGGCCCTGCGGACGGCTTATGAAAAGGGGGCCAACTCCTCCGCCATCGATCCTGCGGCTTATTTGGCCGTGCGGGCCCCGGCCACTTTTGCGGCTATCTCCGCTGCATTGAGTGAGGTGGGGCGTCTTGCACCGGATTTCGCGCCGAAATCCATGAGTGATATTGGGGCCGGGCCGGGAACGGCAAGTTTCGCCGCCGCCGCTTATTTTGTCAGCTTGCAACGCACGGCAATGATCGAGGCCGATGCACGATTTGCCGCCATCGCCAATGATCTGGCCCCAAATTTGCCGTTTGCGGCCAATGTGCGCCAGCAATCGCTTGCCGACCCGTTGGAAAAATCCGATCTGCTGATCGCAGGTTATGTGTTGGCGGAATTGCCAGTGGAATCCGCCGCGAAGGCTGCGCTTCACCTCTGGCAGGCCAGCGAAGGCGTGTTGGTTTTGGTTGAACCCGGAACGCCGCAAGGTTTCGCCCGCATCCGCGCTTGCCGTAACACCCTGTTGAAGGCGGGGGCAAACATTATCGGCCCTTGCACGCATGATGGTGCTTGCCCGATGCAGGGCGGCGACTGGTGCCATTTCAAGACGCGGCTGGCCCGAAGCCGGGCGCATATGCATGCCAAGGGCGGCACAGTGCCCTTTGAGGACGAAGCCTTTTCCTGGTTGGCTGTGGCGCGCTTTGCCGTGCAACGTGAGGCGGCGCGGATCATGGCCCCGCCAAAAGCCAGCAAAGTGGGCATCACCTTCAGCCTTTGCAGCGCATCTGGCTTGCAAGATGAGATGATTGCCTCGCGCGATAAGGCAACCTACAAGCGGGCCAGAAAATTGAAATGGGGTGACGGATTCGCCCGTCATATCTCTGGAACGAAATGATGGACCTTTCGCAATGGCAGGGACAGGCACAAAGCCTGCTGCAACTGGCCTTGGGTTGGCTGAAATCACCACAGTTCTATGCACAGGTTGCAGCCATCCTTGCCGTATGGCTGGCAGTGCGCATCTCGGCCCGCGCCATTATTTCGCAACTGTGGCTCTTCAATTCAGAGCCAGTTGATGGCCGTCTCGTCAAGGCGCGCCAGATCATCTATTCCTGCCGCGAACTGGTTCAGCCGCTTCTGCTCTTCATCATTCTGGCCATAGCAGCACAGATCTGCGATCATGCTGTTGGCTCATCCTGGCTGGTGCGGGCGGCACAAAGCCTTGCCATAATTTCGTTGCTTTATGCGGCGATCAACCGCTTCCTGCGGCAACCCCTCATCAATGCCGCCGCCCGTTGGATAGGCATTCCCGCCGCCACCATCTATGCATTTGGTTATGTGCAAACAGTGATGGACTGGATGGATCACGCCGCTTTTGAAGCTGGCAATGTGCGCATTTCGCTGCTCACCCTCATCAAGTCGGCACTGTTTGGTGGAAGCCTGTTCTGGATGGGTCGCATCTCTTCGCGCGCGGGCCAGCGTGTCATCCGCCAGCAAGAGTCTCTTGATGTTCAAACCCGCGAATTGGCCACCAAGGGATTTGATCTTTTCGTGGCGGCCATTGCCGGGCTTCTGCTGCTCAACTTGCTGGGAATTGATCTTTCAATCCTGGCCGTGTTCTCAGGCGCAGTAGGCGTGGGCCTGGGCTTTGGCCTTCAGCAAATTGCCTCCAACTTCATGTCTGGCGTGATCATCCTTTTGGAGCGCTCACTGAAGGTGGGGGATTTTATTGAACTTGAAGATGGCCGCAGTGGGCACTTGATGGAAATCAACATGCGCCAGAGCAGGCTTGGCAATTTCGATGGCAAAGACATCATGGTGCCGAATGACCGCTTCATCACCAGCCGCGTGATTAACTGGACTCATGCCGATCCGCGCCAGCGCTATGAGGTGCCTTTCACCGTGACTTATGACACCGACATACACCAGGTGCCGCCCCTGATCGTGCAGGCATTGCTGAAGCTCAAGGGCGTGTTGCGCGAACCTGAAATGCCGGAATGTGCACTAAAGTCCTTCAACGACACCAACATCAGCTTCACCGCGAAATTCTGGGTGGAAGGCATTGATGACGGCGTGAACAGCTATGCATCAGACGCTCTCTTCGCCATTTGGGACGCGCTGCAAGACGCAGGCAGATCCATGAAGATGCCACCACCCAGGATTCAGTATGTCACGGCCCCGGAGGCCAGAAAGCGCAATCCATGAGAAAGCTGATTTCCTCCGGCTCCACTTTCGAATCCACCATGGGTTATTCACGCGCGGTGGTGGATGGGGATTGGTGTTTTGTCTCAGGCACCACCGGCTTTGACTATGACAAGATGACGATTTCGGACAATGTCGTGGATCAGGCTGACCAGTGTTTCAAGAATATCGCCAAGGCGATGGGGCAGGGCGGCTTTGAACTCGCAGATGTTGTGCGCGTGCATTATCTTTTGCCGAGGGCGGAAGATTTTGAGCCCTGCTGGCCGGTGCTGCGAAGATATTTAGGCGACATCCGCCCCGCTGCCACCATGTTTGTGGCCGCGCTGGCCGACCCACGCATGAAGATTGAAATTGAAGTGACGGCGAAAAAACGCGCATGAAGCCTCAGCACATTGCCCTTGCCGTCCTGATCGCTGCCGTTTGGGGTTTCAACTTCGTGGCCATCAAACTGGGCGTGACTGCGGTTCCACCCTTCTTTCTCACGGCCTTGCGCTTCGTGCTGGCGGCGTTTCCAGCCATTCTGTTTATCGCCAGGCCCAAGGAGGGTTTTGGCTGGGTTGCAGGCTTTGGTTTTGTGCTGGGCGTTGGGCAATTCGGATTGCTGTTTCTCGCCGTGCGCCTTGGCCTGCCCGCGGGCCTGACATCATTGATCACGCAGGCCCAAGCCTTTTGGACCATGTTGTTTGCCTGGTTGATGCTGAGTGAGGTGCCAACTCCGCGGCACCTTTGGGGCGCGCTGATTGGGTTCACTGGAATTGCCATCATTGCTTATGGCCGCTGGTCCGGTTCGGATCTATTGCCGTTGATCCTCTGTGTCGTCGCAGCAGCTGGTTGGGCCGCAGCCAACATCATTTCCAAAATGGCCAAACCAAAAGACACGCTTTCTTTCGTGATCTGGTCAAGCCTGGCTGTTCCAATTCCCATGCTGCTGCTGTCATGGATTTTTGAAGATCACGCGCAAAGCCTGGCCGCAATAACAGCACCCAGCATGCAGGTGATTGGCTCGCTGTTATACCTGTCGTTCCTTTCAACCATATTCGGCTATGCCGCCTGGAACTATTTGTTCAATCACTATCCGGCATCGACGGTGGCACCCTTTTCCATGCTGGTGCCGCTGTTCGCCATCCTGGGCGCTGTGGTGGCTTTTGGTGAACGCTTTGATGGCTATGAAGTGGCAGGCGCCATATTGATCATCGCCGGCCTGCTCGTCAGCAATTTCGGTTTGCACCTGCTCGGCATGAAAAAGGCGGAACCCGAAAGTTCCGCCAATTGAATGGATTCGCATTTTACTGGCGCTTCTTAAGGTCACCAGATCGGCGGTAGCTTGAAGCTCCTGCTCAATTCCTCCCTGGACCTGGGCCAGAATGCCTTTGGTCAAGTTGTCGCAATGTAGCCACAATCTTACATGGCTGCCAAGCGAAAAATGCGGGTCGCTTGCAAAGAAACCCTAAACACTTAAAAGGGCGACTGTTTTCAGACGTAACGAGATTCCCATGCGCCTTTCCCAATATTTCATGCCGATCCTGCGCGATGACCCGAAAGAGGCCGAGATCGCCTCGCACAAACTGATGCTGCGGGCCGGCATGGTGCGGCAGGAAGCGGCGGGCAGCTACTCCTGGTTGCCGATTGGCTTTCGTGTGCTCAAGAAGATTGAGCAGATTGTGCGTGAGGAACAAGACAAGGCAGGGGCCATTGAAGTGCTCATGCCCACGCTGCAATCGGCAGACTTGTGGCGCAAATCCGGCCGCTACGATGCCTATGGCAAGGAAATGCTGCGTATCAAGGACAGGCAGGACCGCGACCTGCTCTACGGCCCGACGAATGAGGAAATGATCACCGACATTTTCCGTTCCGGCGTGCAGAGCTATAAGGACGTGCCGCGCAATCTCTATCATATCCAGTGGAAGTTCCGCGACGAGGTGCGTCCGCGCTTTGGTGTGATGCGTGGCCGCGAATTCCTGATGAAGGACGCCTACTCGTTTGATCTCACGCGCGAGGCCGGCCAGCATTCCTACAACAAGATGTTCTTAAGCTATTTGAGAACCTTTAGGAGGATGGGGCTTCGCGCTATTCCAATGCGAGCTGAGACAGGTCCTATTGGTGGCAAGGATAGCCATGAGTTTCTAATTCTGGCAGATACCGGGGAAAGCGAGGTATTCTTCGATAGTGATTTGCTCAATCTTGACGTGGATAACCCAAATTTGGACTACAATGATATAAGCCACGTCGCCGCTTATGTTGATCTAATGACCAATGCCTACGCTGCCACCTCCGACATGCACGATCAGGTCGACTATAATCTGAGGGTTCCCGAACTGAGACAAAGAACCAGCCGCGCAATTGAAGTGGGCCACATTTTTTTCTTCGGCGATAAATATTCCCTGCCATTAGCTTGCGAAGTACAGGGAGCGGACGGCAAGAAGGTCTCGCTGCAATCGGGCTCTTATGGCATCGGTGTGTCGCGTCTCGTGGGCGCCATCATTGAAGCCAGCCATGACAAGGATGGAATCATCTGGCCGGAAGCCGTGGCGCCTTA
>JAYTIG010000219.1:0-5109 GCA_043731995.1 Hyphomicrobiales bacterium | reverse complement strand
TGCGCGCCAGTTAAATGAACGGCCAAGAAAGACGTTGCAATTTGAATCACCAGCGGAGAGATTTAATGCATGTGTTGCAGCGACCAGTTGAGATCACTGCCAAAAGCGGACAATCCAACCGTGGGAGGATTCTATTGCTGTCCTGATTGTGCTTTCCACATCGCAAAATCGTGAGGAGTTAGGGGACTTTTCCCAATTATTGGCTTTATGCCCCGGGGCAAGGCCCAATTCATTGGGCCGTAATTGAACGCAAAGACCAGATTTCCCCTTTGGCGCAGGCGGATATGTGGTGGCAGCGCCATAGTTTTAAGCTTGGCCGTTTTGGCTGCGAGTTTCATTACACTGCCGAGGAGAGATTCATCCGGCCAACAGGCTAGATAGTGGTGCTTGCCCTTGGCGACCAGCGCAGGTGTTTTGTCCGCGAAGCGGGCGAGCACATTGGATTTGGTTTCGAGGTGTTCGACCCAGCGCGATGCGGTGCCGGAGACAGTGCCTTTCACAGTTTCGACCAGGCCGGGGCGTAGGGAAGAGACTTCCAAGACGCGCAAGCCGAGCAGGTCTTGCACGGGGCCCGGCGGCAGGTTGGAGGGGATGGCATAATGGCGTGTCTTTGACCCGGTGCGCGGGCCGTAGAGCACCACGCCATCTGCCGCCTTGAAGGCGTGTTCGGCGGCGTCAGTGATGATCGGCAGCGACGGCACCAGCACGAGGGCATAGCCTTTCAGCGCTTGGCCGGGGCGAATGATGTCAATATCCAGCCCCAGTCGCCGCGCCGCTTCATACCAGCGGAAACACAATTCGATGTAGCTGAAATCCTTGCCCTGTGGCTGGATCTCGAAGACCCATTGCGCCTCATAGTCAAAAACTAATGCCACTTTGGCCTTGGCTGAGGCAGGCAGTGCGCCAAAGGTCTTCAACTCTTTGCCAACCTGCGTGGCCTCATGGCCGCCCGGAGAAAGTTCCTGCAGGCCGGGCAGGTGCAGGCCCGCGTGCATCTGCTCTTGCGCGAAGGGGGCTTGGCGCCAGCGGAAATAGCTGACCACCTCTGCGCCGTGCGCTAGGGCTTCCCATGTCCACAGCCGCACCATGCCGGGCTTGGGGATGGGGTTCCACGGGGCCCAGTTCACAGGGCCGGGCTGCTGCTCCATCACCCAGAATTTGCCACACCCCACAGCGCGGTAAATGTCATGATTGAAGGGCGCGATATCCGGATGTGAAGATTGCGCCCAGCGCGTATGTTCTTCGTGACTGAAGGGAAAGCGCTCTGTGAAACCTACGGGATATGAATCCCAGGCAACGAAATCGAGCACTTCACCCAGCGGCCAGTGATCATATTCGGTAAAGAAGCCCATCATGTTGTGCGTGACAAATCGGCCAGGCGAGTGGGCGCGGATGATCTCACACTGCATTTTGTCGTAAGCTGCCACTTGCGCGGATTGGAAGCGGCGGAAATCCAGCCTCGCGGCCGGGTTGGCTTCGGTCACCGTCAGGTTGGGCAGCGACACTTCATCGAAGCTTTGCACCTCCATCGACCAGAACACATTGCCCCAGGCTTCGTTCAGTTGTTCCGGCGATTGATAGGTATGGCGCAACCATTGGCGGAAAGCCTTCAAGTCCTCCGGCCCAAACGACAGCACTGTGTCGTGGCAGCCATATTCATTGTCTGTCTGCCATCCGGCCAGGCCCGGATGGGTGCCATAGCGGCGGGCCATAGCCTCTACGATGCGTCGGCTTTCGATGCGATAGGTTTCGGAAGAAAAGCTGTAGTGGCGGCGAGAGCCGAAACCGCGCGGGCGGCCTTGGTCATCCACCGGCACAATATCCGGAAACTCATCCATCAGCCACTTGGGCGGTGTTGCGGTGGGCGTGCCCAGAACGATTTTCAACCCTGCCTTGGCGAGTATGTCCATCGCGCGGTCGAGCCAGGCCCACTCAAATTTGCCGCGCTGCGGCTCCATGCGCGACCAGGCGAATTCGCCAACGCGCACGTAGGTGATGCCCATCGCCACCATGCGCTTGGCGTCTTCGGCCCAGACAGATTCAGACCAATGTTCCGGATAATAGCAAACACCCAGCATCAGCGCGTCAGATCGCCATTGAGCAACGCATTGCCTGCGTCATCAAACAGATGGCAGGCCTTGGGTGGCAACTCGAGTTGCAGGGCATCGCCCACCTTGGCAGCAGCTAGGCCATCGGCCTTCACGCTCACATCCGTGCCATCGGCCAGCGTGGTATAGAACATGGTTTCAGAGCCCAGATATTCGCCCACGCGCAAAGTGCCCTTCACATCGCCCTTGGCACCCTTGGCCATGCCAATGTGTTCGGGCCTCACGCCGAGCGTGAGCTTGTCACCGACCGCAGCTTTGACAGCAGCTGGCAGTTTGATGCTGCCACCGCCGGGCAAATCCAGACCAATGGCATTGCCGGTCACCTTGGAGACCTGCACCGGAATGAAGTTCATCTTCGGTGAACCTATAAAGCCGGCCACGAACTGGTTGCGGGGGCGGTGGTAAAGCTCCAGCGGAGAACCCACCTGCTCGATAATGCCGCCATGCAGCACCACAATCTTGTCAGCCATGGTCATGGCCTCCACCTGGTCATGGGTCACATAGATCATTGTGGCCTTGAGATCCTGGTGCAGCTTGGCGATCTCAATGCGCATCTGCACACGAAGCGCTGCGTCCAGGTTGGACAGCGGCTCATCAAACAGGAACACGCCGGGCTGGCGTACGATGGAGCGCCCGATGGCCACGCGCTGGCGCTGGCCACCGGAGAGTTGCGAGGGCTTGCGGTCCATCAGCGGGCCCAGTTGCAGCAGCAGTGCCGCACGCGCCGTGCGCTGTTCGATATCAGTCTTGCTGTGGCCCGTCATGCGCAGGCCGAATCCGATGTTGTCGCGCACCGTCATGTGCGGATAGAGCGCGTAGGACTGGAACACCATGGCCACACCGCGGTCAGCGGGTTCCACGTTCACCATGTTCTTGCCGCCAATGTCGAGCTCGCCAGAGGTAATGGCTTCAAGACCCGCGATCATGCGCAGCAACGTGGATTTGCCGCAGCCCGAGGGGCCCACAAACACGCAGAACTCGCCGTCCTTCACCTCAAGATTGACACCCTTGATGATTTCAACGGTGCCAAAACTCTTTTTCACCTTGCGGAGTTCAACTTGCGCCATGGTCAGTTCCTTTGTCCGTTCAATATTACCACTGTGCCACTCATCCCTTGGTGGCTCCGAGGGTGAGGCCCGCGATGAAGTGTTTCTGCATCAGGAAGAACATCGCCACCGGCGGCAAGGCAGCCACAATCGCGGCCGCCGAGATCAGTTCCCAGGCCACCTTGTATTGGCCCTTAAGTTCGCTCATGCCGGCGGTGACGGGGCGCACATCGGCGGATTGCGCCATGACGGTGGCCCAGAAATAATCGTTCCAGATGAAGGTGAAGATCAACACGGCAAGCGCTGCCATGGCAGGGCGCACTAGTGGCAACACAATGTTCCAGAAAATGCGGAACTCGCTGATACCCTCAACACGCGCCGATTCAATCAGCGCATAGGGCAGCGCCTTGATGAAGTTGCGCATGAACAAGGTGCAGAAGCCGGTTTGAAAGGCGATGTGGAAAAGGACCAGGCCCGTCATCGTATTATACAGTCCCATGTGCAACGTGAGATCACGCACGGGAATGGCGAGAATTTGAAAAGGCACAAAATTTCCCGCGACAAACATGAAGAACACCGCCAGGTTACCGCGAAACTTGTAGATCGCCAGCGCATAGCCTGAAAGACACGAAAGGCCGACAGCGCCAATCACGGTGGGGATCGTGACACGAAATGAGTTCAGGATGTACCAACCGATGTTGCTGTTCTTGAAAACAGTTGAATAGTTTTCCCAAAAAGCAAAGCCCGAGGGCATCCCGAAATAGTTGCCGGATGCCAGATCGGCGGCAGGGCGGATGGAGGTGACGGCCACGCCGATGAGTGGCAGCAGCCAGATCACTAGCGCCACGGGCAGAAACAGCTTGTAGGCGGTTTGAACGGCGGGGCTGGATTTCTCGATCGGTTTCGGAAACATCAGGCGTTCCTTTCCTGGGCCAGCATGCGCACGATGAAGATACTGATGAAGATCAGCATGATGGCGAAGAGAACAACGGCAATGGCCGCGCCATAGCCCATAGCGGTGCCATATTCAGACAGCGCCTGCTCATACATGAAATAGGAAAGCACGCGCGTTGCGCCGTAGGGGCCACCCACCGTCATGATGGAAATGAGATCGAATGAACGCAGCGCGCCGATCACCGTCACCACCATGGCGATGAAGGTGGCGGGGCGCAGTTGTGGAAGAATGATGTTCCACAGCATGCTGAAACCTTTGGCATTGTCCATGCGCGCAGCTTCGACCTGCTCAGGGTTGATGTTGTTGAGGCCCGTGAGATAAAGGATCATGCAATAGGCGGTCTGCGGCCAGAGGCCAGCGGCGATCACGCCATAGGTTGCATATTTGTCTTCTGCCAGAACGGCGATGTCTGAGCCGGTGAAAAAATGCAGGATGTGCGGCAACAGGCCAAAGCCCGGCGCATAAAACCAAGAAAATATTAGGCCGACGACGACCTGGCTGATGACGAATGGAAAGAAGAACAGCGATTTGTAAAGCCGGATGCCTGTCACGGTCTGGTTCAGGAACAAGGCCACGGCAAGGCCCGCAGGAATGGCGAGCAGATAGAGCACCAGCCAAATCAGGTTGTTCTTCAGCGACGTATAGAATGAATCATCATCCAATAAGTCCTTGTAGTTCTGCAGGCCTACCCAGGTCTTGGGGCCAAGGCCATCCCACTGATAAAAGCTAATCTGCACAGACTCTATGATCGGATAGATCACATAGAGCAGAAACATGATCATGCCCGGCGCCAAGAATATCCATGGCGCCAACGCCTTTTGATTGCGTTTCCAGAAACTGGGCACGGCTTGATTGGACATGATGAGACCTCGCAGCTGAGTCAAAGAGACCGGGCCCCGCTTGCGCAATGGGCCCGGCCAGTCCGGGAGGACTTACTGCTTGTAGACCTTGTCGGCCACCTTCTGCAGGCGCTCAAGGATCGCATCCAGATGGTCAGGAT
>JAYTIG010000218.1:0-1886 GCA_043731995.1 Hyphomicrobiales bacterium | reverse complement strand
AGTTTCTCACCCGGTTGCAAGGCCACATCACTGACCTGATTGACCGAAGAATAGAGGCGATAGAGTGCGCCTGAACTGAAGGGATAGACCTGGATGGCATTGATATAGCCCGCCTTCACGGGTTCCTTAGTGGCAGCAGCATTGGCTTCATCAACGCGTGCCAAAGGATCATCAACTTCCGCAAAGGCTTTTGACTTACCACCCAGCTTCTTTAACTGCCCAGGCAAGGGCAGTGGTTTCACCTTTTCGACGATCTGTACAGGTGGTGCGGGTTCATCGATCACCTTGGCTTCGATGAAAGGTTCATCGGCGAATGTGTCCATGGTGGCGTTGTTGGTACAAGCCGAAAGAGCTACAAGCGAAACTGTGAGAATGAGGTACTTCATGGGTGGGCTCCAATGTTCATCGTGAGGTTGGGGGTTTGGGCGGGGTTACGGATTCAAGTTCGCGCGACCAGTTGATGGCGTTGATGTAGATGCCGAGCGGATTGGCCCTAAGTGTTCCCGCATCACGCGGACTCTTGGTCACAATCGTCAGAACGCCGGTGAAGCTTTGTTCACTTGCGGCTGACCCATTCTCAAAAGCCTTCTCGCGCCAACGCAGTTGGAAAGATGTGGGCGAGGCTCTGACCACACTGGTGATCTCGACTGACACTGAGCGTTGTCCGATCTTGGCGAAGGGATCATTCTCGCGGGCATAGTCATTGAGCGTTTGAGCGGCCCGGTCCGTGGCATAGTCATAGGCCTTGAGCCAGTTTTGCTTCACGACAACGGGATCGATGGACACTTCGCGTACATGTTCGATGAAACGGGCAAGTTCGGCCGCAATCTGGGCATCAGATGGCTCGTAAGATTCAACAGCAGGAGCCACAGCACGAATGCTTCCACCGCGTTCCACTTCAACCACATAGGGCGTGACACGAGAGGTGGTGGACAGCACCGCAAGTTGAAGTGCAAGTCCACCAACCAAACCCAGACAGCCGAAGGCCATGAACCGCCAATTGCGGGCCTGCACGCGGGCTGACCCAATGCGCTCGTCCCAGACCTGGGCTGCTTTCTGATAGGGTGTGACGGGCGCTTCTGTTTGACCGTAGTGCAATTGTGATCGCTTGAACTTCATTGAATTTTTCCTTGTGCGCTAGCTGTTGGGATCGAGGTCGGGGCCTTCATTGGAGGCACCCCGGTCACCTTCACGGATGGATTGGCTGGCAACCGTGCCAGCACGGGTCATCTGACCGCGACGACGGATGCGCTTGGCCCAATCGGGTTCGGAACTGTCGCCACCGGACTTGCCTTTGCCACCCCCTGATGGTGATGCAGAACCAGACCCACCTGCCGCCTTGAAGCCGTAGGCTGAACCCTCGCGGTAGGCGTCCTTCATGGGAGCAGAAGCTTTTGAAGCGGCATCCTTCATGGGCTGACCAACAGTCGCCTGAAGTGCCCCACCCATGCCGCCCTGTTTGAAGCCTGCTTGTGCGGAGCCCGAAAGAGACGCGGCCGAAGTGACAGCACGACCAGCACCAGATAATCCGGCACGGGCCAATGCGCCTGCACCAGCTGCACCTGCCACACCGGCGGCGGCTAAACCTGCGGCCGTTCCCACAGCAGCACCGGCTCCCAATTGCGGTGCCCCCGAAATCAATCCGGCTGCAATACCTGGCGCAAAAATGGCAAGACCGAAGACGGCAATGGCAGCCAGAATATGCGCTGCCGCCTGTTCCAGCGTGATGTCGCCCGTGGGTGCTGCCGTAATGGTGCCAAACAAGGTAGAACCCACACCCACCACAATGGCGAGCACCATGAGCTTGATGCCAGACGTCATGACATTGCCGAGGACACGTTCGGCAAGGAATGAGGTCTTACCGAACAAGGCGAAGGGCACGAGCA
>JAYTIG010000217.1:0-5141 GCA_043731995.1 Hyphomicrobiales bacterium | reverse complement strand
CGCAGGCCATGGTCCAACCCACGTGCCCATGACCCGTGTCGAGAAACAGGTTATCATAACGGGCGCGGCCATGCATGGGCACGGAACCCGGCATCATTGGTCGCAGGCCGGCCCAAAGCTCGGCTTTGTTTTCATCGATGGCGCCGGGAAACAGGTCTTTGGCGGTTTTGAACAGGCGGGCAAAATCGGCAGGCTTGTGGCTGCGATCAAATCCTGCAAATTCCGCCGTGCAGGCCAGACGCAGGCGGTCGCCTAAACGCGAATAGGCAATCAGCCGGTCTTCATCCACACCACCCATGCTTGGCCCGGCACCTTCGGGCAATGGCACGGTGGCCGTATAGCCCTTCACTGGATAAACAGGCACATCCAACCCAAGCTTGCGGCCCATCACACCGCTTTCAGGCCCAAGCGCCAAAACCACAGCATCGCAAGGCAGCAGGCCCTTGCTGGTTTTCACTGCGGTCACACGGTTGCCCGCAATCTCAAAGTCTTCGATCACAGCACCGTATTCAGCTTTTACGCCGAGATGTTGCGCCGACCATGCGGCTAGGCGCTCTGCAAACAACCGTGAATCCCCGGTCTGGTCCATGGGTGAATAAATGGCGCCTGCAAGCTGCTCCTTCACGGCAGCCAATCCAGGCTCCACTTCAATCAACCGCTCACGATCAACGATTTCGAGTTTCAATCCTTGATCAACAAGAAATTGCATATGCTTTGCGCCAGCGTCAAAACTCTTTTGTGTGCGGTAAAAGTAGACTATGCCCTTGCGTACTTCATCATATTGCACACCAGTGGCTTCCGCGATCTCATTGATGCAAGTGCGGGCGTAAAGCGCAAGGCGCAGCTTCACGGCCGTGTTGGCATGGGCGCGCGCAGTAGTACACTGGCCGACAAAACGCAGGCCCCAGAGCAGGAATTGCGGGTCGAGTGTGAAGTTCACCTTGATCCCAAGATCCGGCTGGAAAAGCGACTTGATGAACGTGACCAGCGCGGCAGGCGAGGCCCAGGCACTGGCATCGCCAGGAGAAACAAGCCCGGCGTTGCTTTGGCTTGTGCCCATGGCTGGCCTTGGATGGCGGTCCACCACCGTCACCGCATGGCCATCGCGCGCCAGGTAATAAGCCGCGGCCGTGCCCACCACACCTGCACCCAAAACCAGCACTTTCATGTGAGCCCTCCTTGGCCTTGTCCCTTGAGGACATGCAAGGAATTGCCGAACTCGTCATTGAAACTGACGTTGCGGCTGCCCTCGGAAAAATCAGCGCAGGATTGGTGCCAGCGCAGGCCGGGCCGGATCAATTCCGCCGACGCGGTTGAGGGGTAATAGGCAGCGGCATAGAGTGTGCCATAGCCTTGGTCATAGCTGGTTTGGAAGACCGGCGGTCGCATAAAAGCCCGCAACATGGCTTCAGCTCCGCCCTCGTCGATGGCCTTTTGCAAGGCGCGTTCCCGTTCCAGTGATTTGGTGACCTCGGCATGGCGCGGCCATTCCACTGCGTGTTGATGATTAGTGGAAATCAGCTTGTCCACCACTTCCATACCCTTGTCGGGTGAAACATAAACCGTGCTGTGGCGGCCAGAGCGATCCATCAGTGCCACCGAATAGGCCATATGCACCGGCACGCGCCGCAGCCATCGCTGTCTTGGTGGGCTTCCAATTCGATGGCCTTGCCTGCGTAGTAGTCGAAGGAAGCGGCAACATCGGCCATATCAACACGCGCCTCCGCCAAGGGCTTGCCATTGTTGCGTGAGGACAGGGCCGCCAATTCCTCGGCGCGCTCCCTGATCCTTGCGGCAATGGCCTTGAGGAAGCGCCCGCGTACCGCACCACCCGCCCGTTTCCAGCCCGGATGTGCAGCCTTTGCGGCAGCTACTGCCTTATCCACATCGGCGGGGCCGGCATTGGCAACCATGTGGTAGGTTTCTTCCGTACACGGATTGAAAACATCGATCATGCCCGGTTCAGCCGGCTTCTGCCAATGGCCATTGATGAAAAGCGCATTCAGCATGTGCTGCTTACGCCGCCAAGGCCGCTGCCAGCAGAGAGCCAGACTTGATCTCAATGAACGTAGGCACATCGCGCTGCGGCGAAGCCTTGAGTTCGGCTTCCAATGCCGCAAGGCTTTCGGGTCGTGAGGCTTGGCACCCCATGGCCTTGGCCACGCCCACCAAGTCTGGCGTATAAATATCAACGCCAATGGTGGAAATGTGGCGTTCGATCATAAAATTCTTGATCTCGCCATAACCATCATTATTCCACACCACGATGGCCACGGGGATTTTGGCTTCCACGGCAGAGGCCAGTTCCGTCATGGTGAATTGCAAGCCGCCATCACCCATCAGGCACAGAACCGGGCGGCCCGGCGCGCCCAGCTTGGCGCCAAAAGCAGCAGGCAGGCCATAACCAAGCGTGCCGTAGCCAGTGCTGGCATTGAAGTAAGAGCGCGGACGCGGCGCTTGATAGGTTTGGTTGGTGGCATAGACAGGCTCTGTCTGGTCGCCCGCCACAATCATGTCCGGCAACACTCTTGCTGCAATCTCCATCAGCTTTCCGTGGGTGCGGCAGGCTGGCCATAACAGCTTCTGCACAGCCCCACGGATCGCCGATGCACGCTCTGCCCCCAGCCGCGTGGATTCATTTATGTGCTTACTCAAACCATCAACAATGGCCACAGCAGCGAGCCTGGCATCGGCCGTGATCGGCACAACCGAGGCAACTCCCGTGGCCAGCATTAATGGATCAATGTCGATGCGGATCAGCGTTCCATTGATGGTGACGGGCCTCGGCTCCGGATACATTTCGGTTTCGCCGAATTCAGTACCGATGGCCAACACAACATCCGCCGCCGCCAATTCCTCAACCAAGGGCGCCATGCCGAGATTGCCCGTCAGCGCCAGCGCATGGCCGGGCGGCAGAATGCCTTTGCCATTGATGGTCATAAACACCGGCGCATCAAGCCGTTCAGCAATGGCCCTGATTTCGGCCGCCGCATCGGCAGCGCCACCGCCAGCAATGATCAATGGCCGTTTGGCTTTTTGCAACAGGGTCACAGCTTGCGCCACGCGGGCTGGATCAGCAGCCGTGCGTGACGGCAGCGACCACGCCACGGGAGTCTTGTCGCCCACTTCGGCCACAATCACATCCAGCGGGATTTCGATATGCACCGGCCCCGGCCTTTGGCTGGTGAACACAGCAAAGGCCTTGGCCAGAACGTCCGGCAACTGTGCAGCGTCAAGCAGCGTGTGGCTGAACACGGCAACCCCTGCCGTAAGCCCGCGCTGCGAGGGCAGTTCGTGCAGGCGCCCCTGCCCCATGCCCAGCGTGGCGCGGGCATTCACCGCAGAAATCACCAGCATGGGAACCGAGTCTGAAAAAGCTTGCCCCATGGCGGTAGAAATGTTCGTCATTCCAGGCCCAGTGACGATGAAACACACGCCGGGCTTGCCTATGACGCGTGCATAGCCGTCAGCCATGAAACCAGCGCCCTGTTCGTGGCGCGGCGTGATGTGGCGGATTTTCGTGGCAGGCAGGCCGCGGTAAAGTTCAACGGTGTGAACGCCTGGAATACCGAAGATCAGTTCAACGCCATAGGCTTCCAACAGCCGAACCAGATATTCCCCGCATGTTGCCATGGCCTGCTCCTATCTTCTCTTCACGCCCGGCAACACGCAGAGCATTTCAAACAGCAGATTGGCCGCGGTCAGCGCGGTGTTGCCTGATGGATCATAAGGCGGCGAGACTTCGACAAGGTCACATCCCACCAAATTCAACCCCCAACAGCCGCGGATGATTTCCAGTGCCTGCACGGTGGTCAATCCGCCGATTTCCGGCGTGCCGGTGCCGGGCGCAAAAGCAGGGTCCAAGCTGTCAATGTCAAAGCTCAGATAAACCGGCCCATCACCCATTTGCTTTCTGACTTCCGCCATCAGCGGTGTGAGCGACTTGTGCCAGCACTCTTCAGCCTGCACCACACGGAAACCCTGTTGGCGCGGCCAATCAAAATCATCCGCCGCATAACCTGTGCCGCGCAAGCCGATCTGGATGCAGCGCTTGGTATCCAGCACGCCATCTTCCACGGCCCTGCGGAACGGCGTGCCATGGGCGATGGGCTCGCCAAACATGGCTTCATTGATGTCCGCATGGGCATCAACGTGGATGAGCCCAACAGGCCCATGTTTCTTGGCCATGGCCCGCAGGATGGGATAGGCTATCGTATGGTCGCCGCCCAAGGTCAGCGGTTTGCAACCTTCGGCCAGAATGGCGTTATAGGCACTGGTGATGATGTCCATGCACTTGGGCAAATTGAAAGTGTCAATGGCCACATCGCCAATATCCGCCACCATCAGGCTGTCGAAAGGGGCCGCGCGGGTGGCCATGTTATAGGGGCGGATGAGGCAGGATTCGGCCCTGATCTGGCGCGGGCCGTGGCGTGTGCCGGCGCGGTTGGAGGCACCTATATCCATCGGAATGCCAACAAAGCAGACATCAAGACCCTTCGCCGTGGCTTGCGTCGGCAGGCGCATCATGGTGGCTGGGCCACCAAAGCGCGGCATCTCATTGCCGCCGAGGGGCTGATTGAGCGGAAAGGGTGTCTTCATTTTTGGCTCCATTTCAGCTTTGTTTCGATTCAAGGAGAACACTAAAGCCAAGCCACCGTCCGGCCGGCCGCCGCGAATTCCCTGCAAGCATATCTACCTCCCTCAACCCCTACCTGCTTCGTGGTGTTGATTGTTGTCAATTTGGCACTATAGGGGGTAACGTGAAGAATATACTGCTGAAGTGGGGCGCCTTGACGAAAGTGTCTACGGTTTCAGCGCTTCACACAGCGCATACCTGCCAATCACACTGCGGCAGCTTGGCCAATCAACGACAGCCTTCGGATAGGTGAACTCGCAATGAAGAAAATGGAACAAAGCGCAAAGCTTGACCAAACGGATTTCCGCATCCTCAACAAACTGCAGGCCAATGCGCGCATCACCAACCAGGAATTGGCCGACTCCGTGGGTCTATCGGCAAGCCCTTGCCTTCAACGCGTGAAACGGATGGAAAATGCTGGTGTGATTTCCGGCTTTAACACCACAATTGACTTGCACAAGGTTTGCCGCCACGTCGATGTCATTGCGACAGTCACGCTGAACAG
>JAYTIG010000216.1:0-5142 GCA_043731995.1 Hyphomicrobiales bacterium | reverse complement strand
GGAAATAACACCGGAAGACTACAAGACCATGGGCCTCTCAAAGGCCGACTATCCGGATGCAATCTGGAACGCCGTTACCCAAGATGGCAAGCAATATGCCGTGCCACTCGATACGCACCCCATCGTTCTCTACTACAACAAAGATATTCTCGGCAAAGCCGGGCTGCTTGATGACAAAGGCCTGCCAAAGGGCCTCAATGGTGCCGACAATTTCAAGGCTGCATTGGCCAAAGCAAAAGCGGCAGGTGCCAAATGGGGCATTGCCGGTGTGACCGCCGATGGCAACTTCATGTATCGTACGATCTATTCATTGATGGGCCAGCAAGACGGCCAGTTGATGACTGATGGCAAATTCCTCACCGGCGACAACCCGAAAAAGCTGGAAAATGCCTTGGCTGTATTGTCTGATTGGACCAAGAGTGGCTTGCAATCTCCGTACACTGACTATCCTTCTGCCGTTGCCCTGTTTACGTCAGGCTCAGCCGCCATGATGATCAATGGTGTGTGGGAAGTGCCGACGATGACCGATTTGAAGGCGAAGGGCAAACTGTTTGAATGGGGCGCCATTGAACTTCCCACCATCTTTGCCCATCCTTCCACCTATTCGGATAGCCACACCTTCGCCATTCCAGTGAACAAGGGCAAAACGGCAACGCCTGAAAAGCATGCGGCTGTTTTGGAAGTCATGAGCTGGATGGACAAGCATTCGCTGTTCTGGGCGACGGCTGGGCACATTCCGGCCTATGGCCCAGTGCGTGCGACTGACGAATATAAGAAGATGGAGCCGAACGCGACTTATTCGCCGCTCACTGCCAACATGATCTTTGATCCGAAATCGCCGCTCTTCGGCGTGGCTGGCCCGGTGTTTGATGTGATGTCCACCTATTTCGTTCCGACCCTGAACGGTGAAATGGATCCGGCTCAGGCGGTTGAAAAGATCAAGACTGATCTGGGTAAGATGTAAGTAGAGTAGCTGGGGCCGCCTGTCCTCCCTTGGGGCGGCCCCGGTCTCTTCAAACCGGCGGATGCTCGCATCCGCTCGCCCGCACGCTCTGGATATTTGTTTGTCACATCCTTTCGCTCACAAGTGAGCCCACTTGTTCGCTCGATGCTCCAGGTTCAAAATGATCCGCAATGTATCCAAGGAAAATTTTATCGCGCTTGTTTTTGTGGCGCCTTTTATCGCCATCTTTGGCCTGTTGTTTGTTTACCCAACCATTCAGATGTTCATTACGTCGTTTACCGACGCGCCGTTGATCGGCAGCGGCAAATGGGTGGGTCTGGCCAACTATGTTCGGCTTGCAACTGATGCGAAATTTGGCCTTTCTCTTTGGAACACGGGCTACTTCGTTGTGCTTTCCGTCATCCCGGGCACCTTCATCGCGTTGTTCGTGGCACTTGGTGTCAGCCGCCTGTCCGGCTGGACCCAATCTCTCGTGCTGGCACTTTTCTTTTTGCCCTATATTCTGCCGGTTTCAGTTGTCTATCGGATCTGGGACTGGGTCTTGAACTATCAGTTTGGGCTTGCGATGCATGTGCTGGATCTGCTTGATCTTCCGCGCGTTCCCGTATTCAAAACCATCACCTGGTTTATGCCCGCAGTAGCGCTGGTTACCATCTGGTGGACGGCCGGGTTCTCGTTTTTGCTTTTTCTGGCGGGCTTGCGCGCTATTCCAGCTGAAATCTATGAGGCCGCAGCCTTGGACAATGCCCGCCCCTGGCTAACCTTCCGCAAAATCACCTGGCCGCTATTATGGCCAGTCACCGCGCTGGTGCTCACCATTCAGTTGATCCTGCAACTCAAGATCTTTGACCAAGTCTATCTGTTCTCCGTTGGCGGCAGGCCCAATGACACACTGGTGATGGTGCAATATATTTTCATCAAAGCCTTTGTGAACAATCAGGGTGGGCAGGCCGCAGCCATTGCCGTATCATTGTTCGTCATCGTCATTGTGATTTCGGTTTTCCAATTTCAACTCTTGCGTTTCGCGGGTGGTAGTGAAACCAAATGAATTACGCAAACGTGCAGCGATGGAATTTGGCCGGCGGGTTGGTGACCCTCCTTACACTATTCATTGCTGTGATCTGGGCCTTTCCGCTCTATTGGGGCGTTATCACCTCGCTCAAGCCTGAAGATGAAGTCATCAGGCCGGTTCTCGAGTTTTGGCCGGAACATCTCACTTTTGAACACTACATCACGGCCCTCACCCAAACACAGATCGGCATTTGGTATCTCAATTCATTGATCGTTGCTGGCAGTGTCACCCTGATCACTGTCTCAACATCCATGCTGTGTGGCTATGCCATTTCGCAACTCAAATTCCCCGGCCGGCAAATTCTATGGGGTTTGATCCTTGCCAGTTTCATGGTGCCCACCCAAACACTCATCATCAACTATTTTGAGTTGATGGCCAGTTTTGGCCTGTTGAACACCTTGCCCGGCATAATTCTGCCGCAGCTCATCAATCCGGTGGTCATCATTGTCTACAAGCAATTCTTTGACAGTGTACCGAAAGATTTTCGGGAAGCTGCGGTGATGGACAATGCAACTGAGTGGCGCATCTTTTACAAGGTCTTCATGCCAATGAATTGGGGAATTACTGCGGCACTCTCCATTGTCTGCTTCATCTGGACATGGAACGCCTTTCTATGGCCATTCCTCGCGGTTTCGCATTCAGAGTTGATGACTGTGCCTGTTGGCATCACCCAGGTGAATGACAGTTTCGGAATTTCCTATGCTAGGAACTTGGCAGCAGCTGTGCTTGCTGGCTTGCCCGTTGCTGTAACCTATTTGATTTTCCAACGGCGGGTGACGCAAGCCATCACCCTTTCGGCGGGAATTAAAGGCTGAATTTCTGAATGTAGTGGGCCTTGCCGGCCGCATCGAAGAAGTGGCTGTGCGCCATATCAAAAGACAGGTTGACGGTGTCGCCCGGCTGAACCGCTGAATTGCCTTCATCCTGCGCGGTGAGCATATGGCCATCATCAAGCCGCGCATAAACCAATGTCCGATCGCCCAATCGTTCCACTACTTTTGCAATGCCCTGGGCATCGCCGCCCTTGCGCACAATGCGCAGGGACTCAGGCCTGATGCCGAACTCGTAACTGCCCGCAGCGAGTGCTGCTTTCGCAGCCGGCAATCTGATTCCCACCTCGGTGACGACATTGGCGCCTTTTCCCGCACCCACTTTCACCTTCATGAAATTCATCGCAGGCGAGCCAACAAATCCGGCCACAAAGCGCGAGGCAGGCCGCGAATAGACTTCCATCGGCGTTCCTATCTGCTCAATTTTCCGGTCATTGAGCACGACCACCCTGTCGGCCAATGTCATGGCCTCGGTCTGGTCGTGCGTTACATAGATAATCGTCGACTTGATGCGCTGGTGCAGTTCGGCCAATTCGACTCGCGTGCGCACCCGAAGAGCCGCATCGAGGTTCGATAACGGTTCATCAAACAGGAAGGCCTTCGGTTCCTTGACAATGGCCCGGCCGATGGCGACACGTTGGCGCTGGCCTCCCGAAAGTTGCGAAGGTTTGCGCTCCAACAAGGTTTCCATTTCCAGAATGCGTGCAGCATTGAGAACGCGCCGCTCAACCTCACTTTGCACCAAGCCAATGTTGTAAAGGCCAAAGGACATGTTTTCTTTGACGGTCATGTGGGGATAGAGAGCATAATTCTGAAACACCATCGCCACGTTGCGCTGACCGGGCGACAAATTTTCACAGCGCAGGCCGCCGATAGTCAAAGTGCCAGAATTAATGGTTTCCAAGCCGGCAATCATGCGCAACAGCGTTGATTTGCCTGAGCCCGACGGCCCCAGAAAAACGATGAACTCGCCATCGCGAACCTCAAGCGAAACCTTGTCAATGACCGATACTTTGCCGAAACTCTTCGAAACATTTTCAAGCCTGATTTCAGCCATTTCCAAACCCCGCATGTCTGATGAACTTTGGACCAAGTTGGTGCAGACAATGATAGAACAAATTTGCATGTTTGGGCCATCAGATCAAACGCATATTGCCTTTCATCGCATGGAATCGAAACCAACGTCAGCAACCTCCGACATCGGGCGGGAAATCATCGTATTGTTTCCGCTGTCGTCTGGATTCATCTCTTGGACATGATCAGAAAATTCCCTGTTTCTCAGCATAGGGAACCCGCCCGCAAGCCATAGAACAAGCATGTATGTCACCGAAGGTCACCATAGTCCCCCACTCATTGGCCTGCAGGCCTCTTGGCCAACGCCTATGTCTCAGCATTGCACGCGTTCCCGGCCATAGAGCAACAGCATGCCGATAATCACGACACCGTAGATGATCTGGCGGCCGAATTCGGGCATCTGCATGACTGATAAAATGGATTGCAGGAGCGTGATCAGCATGACGCCGGCAACCGTGCCAAGATAGCTGCCACGCCCACCAAGGATGGAGGTTCCGCCCAAAACCACGGCGGCGATAGCGGGCAATAAATAAGCATCCCCCATGGATTGAGTGGCTTTTGAAGCATAACCAGCCAGCAATACGCCGCCGAGTGCCGCGAGGCCCCCCGAAATTCCAAATACAGTCATCACAATGCGCCGCGTGTTGATGCCCGAAAGATAGGCAGCCCGTTCGCGATTGCCGATGCCGTAAATTGCCCGGCCGAAAGTCGTACGCGTCAGGAGGAAAACAGCTACGGTAGCAACAATGGCCCAACAGATGACCGAATTGGGCACGCCCGGAATTGCAAAGCCCGTTGCGAGATAGCGCATCGCCGGGGAAGCCGAATCCTGCGGCGAAAAGCCGCCCGTGTAGACCACCATCAGGCCTTGTGCGACGGCATTGGTCGCCAAAGTGATAATCATTTACGGAATGCGCAGATAGCCAACGCCAAAGCCGTTAAGCAGGCCAATCGCAACTCCGCACAAAATGCCAAAGGGAACGGCCAGAATGGCGCCCATCGTTCCATTGCCGGCCAAAGCACATGACATCATCGCGCCTACGGTGACCACCCACGGAACTGGAAGATCAATCTGCCCAAGCAGAATGACCAGCATCATGCCGGTCGCGATCACACCCAGAAATGATGCCACCTTGAGCTGCTGCAACAGATATTCAGGTGACAGGAAATTGCTCGAATACATTCCGCCAACAAAAAGAAGC
>JAYTIG010000215.1:0-13183 GCA_043731995.1 Hyphomicrobiales bacterium | reverse complement strand
ACCAATATGGCAAAGACCAGAACCTGTAATCTCAACATTTTGTCATTCTCCTTGCGTCAAAGTGACATTTTGAAAACCATAATTCTCCGGCGAGAGCCGTGACGCGTAAGATAAGCTCTGGCTTGAGTCAATTAATTTGTTATGTTATAATGTAACACAATGGAGGCGTCATGCCCAGACCAAGCCGCTTGCCGGTGCACCCTGCAGATCTCGTGCTCAAGGCTTTGAAAAAGAGCCGAAAGCCGCTTTCGGCTTATGAACTTTTGGAAAAACTCCACCCCGATGGCGTGAAAAGCCCGCCGATTGTCTACCGGGCACTGGAGGGACTGATGCAGAAGGGCGTGGTTCACAAAATCAAGGAGCTCGGCGCCTTCGTGGCCTGCAATTGCGCCAAGAACCATCACCACTCACTTTCAGTTCTCACTGTCTGCGGGGCCTGTCACAAAGTGGTGGAACTGCATGACCATGCCATCATTGACCAATTGGAAGCATTGCGCGGCCATGGCGTGCCGCTGCGCGAACATGCAGTGATTGAGCTTCCCATTACCTGCGGCGCCTGCGTGCCTTGACGCGACGGCGCGCTAGAAATTGATCAACTTCAATTGGCTCACACTAATCCGTCACCCCGGCGAAGGCCGGGGCCCAGCTTCTTCGCCACGGACTCGCGCTAAGAAAGCTGGATTCCCGCCTTCGCGGGGATGACGAACGGGGGTTGGATCAATTTAAGACGATAGGAGTCTAGGCCAAATAGTTTGAACCAATGACAGCGTGAATGCTGGGTTGATGGCCCGTGAGCGGGTTTTCAGGATTCCAGCTCAGGCCGGTTTCAAAGAAACGCGCCAGCAGTGCATCATACATCAGGATGCGCCCGGCGAGACTTTCACCAATATCGAGCAGCTCCTTGATGACTTCCATGGCCTGCATGGATCCCAAAATGCCTGGGAGTGCCCCTAAAATGCCAGCCACTTCGCAAGCCGGAAACATGCCTGGCTCCGGCAAATCTCCAATAAAGCAGCGATAGGTTGGCAGCGGTGTGCCGTCAGCGGTTTTCAGATAGGGTTTAAAGGTTGAAATCTGCCCGTCAAATTGGCCCACAGCGGCGGTGACGAGCGGCTTCTTCGCAAAGTAGCAGGCATCGGACACCAGAAAGCGCGTATTGAAATTGTCGCAACAATCGGCGACCACATCATAGCGTGAGATCAAATCCAACGCATTTTCTGGTGTGATGCGGAAGGCGTGCTTTTCCACCGCCACATTTGGATTGAGCGCCGTGATGAAATGTTCAGCGCTATCGACCTTAGGTTTGCCGATGAAATCCATGGTGTGAATGATTTGCCGCTGCAAATTAGACAGCGAAACATGGTCGTGATCCACAATGCCCAAGGTGCCCACACCTGCCGCTGCAAGATATTGCAACACGGGCGCGCCCAATCCGCCTGCACCAACCACCAGCACGCGGGATTTTTTCAGTTTGTTTTGGCCCGGCCCGCCCACTTCCGGAAGCACAATGTGGCGCGCATAGCGTTCAAGCTCATCGTCAGAGAGCGCCATCAGCTTTTTCCTGAAGAGCCGAAGCCGTCTGCGCCACGCGCGGTTTCATCCAGTGATGAAACTTGAACAAGGCGTGCGTGGGAAACAGGTGCAATAACCATTTGAGCAATGCGATCGCCGCGCTGGATGATGAAGTCCTCCTGCCCATGATTGATCAGGGGCACTTTGATTTCACCGCGATAATCTTCATCAATCGTGCCAGGGGCATTAAGCACCGTCACCCCATGTTTCACAGCAAGGCCGGAACGCGGGCGCACTTGCGCCTCATGCTTCGCAGGCAAGGCGATGGCAAGGCCTGTTGGCATCAGGCAGCGCGCGCCGGGCTTTAATATGGTGGCCTCAGCGGCCCGCAAATCCAGCCCTGCTGCACCAGCCGTGGCATAGGCCGGCAACTCCAAACCCTCGCCATTCGGCAGGCACAGGATTCTGACTTCAGTCATTTCAATAGTCCGGCACAAGTCTCAAGAATGCGCCGCGCCACTTCACTCTTGGTCAGTTGCGGCCAGCTCTCAACACTTTTGGCGGAGACAAGGTGTACCTTGTTGTGGTTTGTGCCAAAGACACTGGCAGACACATCATTGGCGATAATGAGATCACAGCCCTTGCGCTGCAGCTTGTCCTGCGCGTTCTTGATGACGTTTTCGGTTTCCGCGGCAAAGCCCACCACCAGTCTGGCGCGGCCATTCTTGAGGTTGCTGAGAGTTTTAAGGATGTCCGGATTGGCAGAAAAATCAAGCGCAGGTGCCTCGGCCCGTTCATTCTTCTTCAGCTTTTGTGGCGCAGCGTTGGCCACCTTCCAATCGGCCACAGCGGCCGCGCAAATGACGAGATCAAGGTTCTTTTCGTCCTCACAGGCTGCCAGCATTTGATCGGCCGTTTCAACATGCACCACTTTCACACCCAACGGCGCTGGCAGCGATACCGGGCCACTGACAAGGATAACCTCTGCGCCCATTCTTGCTGCAGCTTCGGCCAGAGCATAGCCCTGCTTGCCCGAAGAATGATTGGAAATGTAGCGCACCGGATCGATCGGCTCGCGGGTTGGGCCAGCGGTGATCAAGACCCGCCGCCCCGACAGGGATTTGGTTCCCGCAGCAAGCAGGTTTTCTATCGCATCAAGAATTTCGGCTGGTTCGGCCATGCGGCCAAGGCCAAATTCACCGCATGCCATATCGCCTTCATTGGGGCCGACAAAATGAATGCCATCAGACTTGAGCCTGGCCACATTGCGCTGCGTGGCCGCGTGATGCCACATGCGCACATTCATGGCAGGCGCCACAAGCACGGGCTTGTCCGTGGCCAGCAAGGCGGTGGAAGCCAGATCATTGGCAATGCCATTCGCCATCTTGGCCATCAAATCAGCGGTGGTCGGGGCAACCACTACCAGGTCGGTGGAGCGCGAAAGTTCAATGTGCCCCATCTCGGTTTCATCGGTGAGGCTAAAGAGATCATTAAAAACTTTCTCGCCGCTCAGCGAAGCAACAGAAAGTGGTGTTACGAACTGTTCTGCCGCCTTGGTCATGATCACGCGCGCATGGATGTCGCGTTTGCTCAGTGCACGGATCAATTCCAGGCTCTTATAGGCCGCAATCCCGCCGCCGATAATAAGGAGAACTGATTTACCCATGCTGCTCATCTCAGCACCATTCGCGTGGCAATGACAACCAGCGCCAGCGCACAAATGGCAAGCAGGCGGGTGGGCCATGGATTGGCTGGAGCAGACTGTGCGGAGACAAATGCGTCCATCTTGCGGTGAAATTGATGGGCCTCCTCAACCAGGCGCGGCACGCGAAGGGCAAGGCTCCCCAAGGTGCCAGCACTACCAACAACCTGCTCGATCTTGCCCAGGGGCCCAAGCTTGCGTTCAATCCATGAGCGCACTACAGGCTCGGCCGTTTTCCAGATATTGAGATCAGGATTCAAGGTGCGGGCCACACCTTCTGTTACCACCATGGTCTTTTGCAGGAGCAGAAGCTGCGGCTGGGTTTGCATGTTGAATTGCTCGGTCACCTCAAACAACTGGGTGAGCAGGCGCGACATGGAAATCTCTCCCGCAGGCAGGCCCATGATCGGCTCACCAATGGCGCGCAGAGCCTGGGCGAAGGTTTCAACATCTTCAGTTTCCGGCACATAGCCCGCATCAAAATGCACCTGCGCGATGCGGCGGTAATTGCGGGTGATGAAACCGTAGAGAATTTCGGCAAGGAAAAGGCGGTCACCTTCCGACAATCGCCCGGTGATGCCGAAATCCAGCGCCACCAAATTGCCCGCCGGATCGACAAACAGATTGCCCTGATGCATGTCGGCATGAAAGAAACCATCGCGGATGGCATGGCGCAGGAAGCTTTGGATCACCAAGTCACCCAAAGCCTTGAGATCAAGCCCGCGCGCGCGCAAGGCTTCGACATCAGCCATGGATGTGCCGTCGATCCATTCGGTGGTCAGCACACGTTTGCTGCTCAAGCCCCATTCCACGTTGGGCACACGAAAGCCCGCATCGTCCTTGGGGTTTTGCGCCATTTCGGAAAGAGCTGCCGCTTCCATGCGCAGATCAAGCTCATGCACCATGGAATCTTCCAGCATGGCAACAGCGTCTACCGGGCGCAGGCGCTTGGCTTCCTTACTCAAGCGTTGCGCACACCTTGCGGCGAATGCGAAACTATCAATATCATTGGCAAAACGCCGCTCCACACCAGGGCGGAGAATCTTCACGGCCACCCACTTGCCATCGGGTGTTTCTGCCTTGTGCACTTGTGCGATGGAGGCGGCGGCCACGGGCGGCCCAAAGGATTTGAACAGTTGTGAAACTCGTTTGCCCAATTCTGCCGCAACAATCCTTTCGGCATCTGCCTGGGGGAATGGCGGCAGCTTATCTTGCAGGGCCTTCAACTCAAAGGCCCGCTTGGCGCCAATGATGTCTGGCCGCGTAGCAAGGAACTGGCCCAGCTTGATATAGGAAGGGCCAAGCCTTGATAGTGCTGACGTCAGGCGATTGTGCTGGCCGCCTTCCAGTTTTGCAGCGCCACCCAATTGCGCCAGTTTAAGAGCAGCCCGCGCAAACCAAGGGGCTTTGGCCAGTTGATCGGGTGGCAGCAGCGCGTCATAACGCGCCAGCACGAAACCAGCATGGCCCAGACGCAATACATTGGTGACGGGGTTGGCCATCAAATCTTCCAACCGGAATGAATGGCAACAACGCCGCCCGTGAGGTTGCGGTAAGTCACGCGCTCAAAGCCTGCGGTTCGGATCATCGCGGCAAAATCTTCCTGCTTGGGGAACATGCGGATGGATTCCACAAGATAGCGGTAAGGCTGGCCATCGCCAGTTACTACCTTGCCAACAGCGGGGATCACGGTGAAGGAATAGGCATCGTAAAGCTTCTGCGCCAGATCATTGCCCAAATGCGAAAACTCAAGGCAGAGAAAACGCCCGCCCGGCTTCAACACGCGGTGTGCTTCTTTCAGCGCCTTGTCGATATGGGTGACATTGCGAATACCAAAAGCAATCGTATAGGCATCGAAACTATTGTCCTCAAACGCCAGTTCCTCGGCATTGCCCACCGTGAAGATGCAGCGCTCAAGCCGGCCTTCTTTCTGGCCGCGCTTTTTGCCTTCCGCCACCATGTGGGGTGAAATGTCGGCGATGATCACGCGGGTTTGTGGGCCGCCTGCATCGAGAATGCGAAAGGCAATGTCACCCGTGCCACCCGCCACATCCAGAACATTGAAGGGTTTGTTCTTCGGCGGGTTCAACATGGTCATCATGTCGTCCTTCCACAGCCTGTGCAGGCCGGAGGACAAAAGATCATTCATCTTGTCATAATCTGCCGCCGCCTTGGAGAAGACGTCGTTGACGAGGTCTTGCCTCTCATCCTCGGCCACGTTGCGGAAGCCGAAAGAAACGGTATGGGGTTCATCTGCCATATGGTTAAGATAGTGCATTAGAGCTTGCGTTTCCATTGCGCGTAACGCCCCATCTCGATACAGGGTTAACCATGCCGGAATTGCCAGAGGTTGAAACCGTCAAACGCGGGCTCGAGCCTGTGCTCAAAGGCCGCAAAATCATGCGGGTGGAAACGCGGCGCGACGATCTGCGCTTTCCGTTTCCGCCGGGCTTTGCCATGCGGCTTTCCGGGGCAAAAGTTGAGAAACTTTCACGCCGTGCCAAATATATTCTGGTGGATCTCGACAATGGTTTCAGCCTGCTGGTGCATCTGGGCATGACCGGGCGCTTCACCGTGCTGTCATCCAAGGGGGCGGCCAATCTGGGTGAATTTTATTTCGAAGCCGGTGCTGGCGAGGGTGCCGATGGCCCGCATGACCATGTAGTGTTTCACCTCGAAGAGGGCGTGCGGCTGGTCTATTCCGATCCGCGCCGCTTTGGCATGATGGATCTGGTGGAAACGCAAGCTGCCAATCAGCATAAACTGCTCAGGGACATTGGCGTGGAGCCCTTGGGCAATGGGCTTTCGGCGGATTATCTGGCGCAGAAATTCAAGGGCAAGGCCGCACCGCTGAAAGCGGCGTTGCTTGATCAACGCATCATTGCGGGGCTTGGCAATATCTATGTGTGCGAGGCGCTTTTTCGTGCCAAACTTTCGCCCAAGCGCAAGGCGGGCAGTGTAAAACCAGACAAGCTGGAAGAGCTGGTGCGCCACATCCGTGACATCTTGAACGAAGCCATTCTGGCAGGTGGTTCAACGTTGCAGGATTTTCAGGGCGCCGATGGCACGAAGGGCGAATATCAACAGCGCTTCCTGGTCTATGGCCGTGAAGGTGAGCCCTGCCCCAATTGCGGCAAGCCGATCAAACGGCTGGTGCAATCGGGAAGATCGAGTTTCTATTGCGCATGGTGCCAAAGATAGACGTAGACCGGAGTGATGTTTGGAAGCTCGAATCCAATATTCCCGCCGTCTTCAATCGTCCCTCTCCTCTTGCGGGAGGGGTATAGTGATATCTCACTCAGTTCCGCTTACAAGACGGTGAGTAGGATTGATCTCTAAGAAACACTGACCGCACCACCAGCAAACATATCCGCTTTGCGGGTCCTCGTGGACCATTCTTGGTTGTTATCCGAGATTGACGTCCATTGCCATTAGGTATTGAGTTGTGGAGCGACGTTTAAAACGGAGAGTCTCAGGTGCGAACACTTTCCAATTTATCGCCTTTCGTGACTTCATCCATTTTAGATTCTCGAGCCTTGCGTAGAGTGCTCATTGTGCTCGTGACCATTGTTTTGCTTGAGTCCATGGCTGCATCTGGATCACGAGCTGAGGACGGCCCGAGTTTCGACTGTAAAAAGGCCTCAACTGCAGAAGAGAAGACAATTTGTGCAAATGATGATCTGGCGTCGCTTGATCGTATGGTCAGCGATGGCTACCAAAGACTCGTTTCCAACCTAGGTGTCGAAGGTGCCAACAAAATCAATTCCCCATTTTTCTTGGCGCGAAAGAAATGCAATTCTAATGTGGAGTGCATAAGATCAAATGGCTTGGCTGAGGTATCCACCATTCACGAGATGGTCCCAGAGTTTCCCACCAAGGAGCAGCAAAGTTCCCTGGGCTGGATTGCATATTCATCACTAAAGACTCATATCAAGGTCGGGGATTGTGTAAATACCGCAATATCGGAATTGGGGCCGAGGCTGTGCAGTGGGGATTGCACCGGTAATTTGCCTTTCAATGACACTGGCGACACCATCATAGCGGAAAACGGGATTTACGGTGTGAGCTATGATCGCATTCCCGGTTTGGAAGCTTCAAAAGTGGGCGATGGCGTCAAGATATGCTTGAAGAGTATTCCCAAGGGCTGTCCAGCAAACGATGACCGCGACTACAATTGGGTATGGAAGGACTTACGCACTGCAAAAACGTTTGAGCTGTTTGACTCCGAGCATATGTGCGGCGGAGCTTAGCTCAAGAGCTTGATATGTGACGTTTGACTGAATAGCCCCTAGATTTGCAGAAACTTTGCCCCCTTAAAATGAGGCAAGGAGACAATTATGGGTGACCTGCCCGATATTTTGTACCAGACGCAATGAGAGATTATTGCAAGTGACCGTGCCGCCGTAACTCAATCCTGTTGGTCGTTGGCTCGGCACCAAAAACGGAACTCCGATAGATATCACTATACCCCTCCCCTTGCGGGAGAGGGGGACCATTGCGAAGCAATGGTGGGTGAGGGGTTGCTCCGTACACGGACGGTTTGGCTCCACTCGACCCCTCATCCGCCCTTCCGGCACCTAAGCGGTTTGCTTTGCAAACCGCCTGCCCGCAAGGGGAGAAGGGATGGGCACGTCTGAATTTCTTGAGTCTAAACCGGGCGGACTTCGCTTACTTCCGGCACGAAATGCTTCAGCAAATTTTCAATGCCATGTTTCAGCGTGGCGGTCGACGATGGGCAGCCAGAGCAAGAGCCCTTCATGTTGAGATAGACCACGCCTTCCTTGAAACCCTTGAAGGTGATGTCGCCACCATCCTGCGCCACAGCCGGGCGCACGCGGCTGTCGAGGAGGTCCTTGATGGTTTTCACAATCTCGCTGTGTTCATCGGCGAAGAATTCTTCGCCTTGCTGCTCGATCTTGGCCTCGCCTTCCAGGATGGGAGCGCCAGAGACATAGTGATCCATGATGGTGCCCAGGATTGCCGGCTTCAAATGCTGCCAGTCTCCGGAACCCTTGGTGACGGAAATGAAATCATGGCCAAGGAAAACGCCGGAAACACCATTCACTGAAAACAGCTTTTCGGCCAGCGGGCTTTCCAGCGCGTCGGCGGCCTTGCGGTATTCGCGCGTCGAACCCGGTAACACGGGTTTGCCCGGAATGAATTTCAGGGTGGCGGGGTTGGGCGTGGCTTCGGTCTGGATGAACATTGTTGAGTTCCTTAGTCGGATATATAGGCCGAATGGAACCGAATGAAAAGGCCGGAATCCGGGCTTTGGTTTCCTGGCATGGAAACCGAAGGGATTTGAGAGGGTTGCGCCGATCATGGGCGCTATGGTGTGGCGCTCATAAGGGGCATCGTCATGCCACTCGGCCTCTCATTTGTCTAATATATCCTGTCATAGGATTGTTGTCAAGAAACAAATCCAACAATCTTTTTCACATCGTGCATGATGGGTGCTGCAATGGCCGATGCGCGTGCAGCACCATCAGCAAGCACCTGTTCCACATAACTCTGGTCGGCCAATAGCTGGTTCATCCTGGCATTGATGGGAGAGAGCTTGGCCACGGCCAAATCCGCCAGGGCATTTTTGAAGGCGGAGAACTGGCCGCCGCCAAACTGATTCAGCACGCCATCAACCGTTTCGCCCGCAAGCGCTGCATAGATGCCAACCAGATTTTCCGCCTCTGCCCTGCCTTTCAGTCCATCTGCTTCGCCGGGCAGACCATCAGCATCGGTCTTGGCCTTGCGGATTTTCTTGGCGATGTCTTCAGCCGAGTCGGTCAGATTGATGCGCGAAAGATCGGAAGGATCAGACTTCGACATCTTCTTTGTGCCATCGCGCAAGCTCATCACGCGCGTGGCGGGGCCCATTATGACAGGTTCTGTGATCGGGAAAAACTCCACGCCAAAATCGTTGTTGAACTTGATGGCAATGTCGCGGCACAGCTCAAGGTGCTGCTTCTGATCTTCGCCCACGGGCACATGCGTGGCGTGGTAGATCAGAATATCAGCCGCCATCAACACGGGATAGTCATAGAGGCCAACAGATGCGTTCTCGCGGTCCTTGCCTGCTTTTTCCTTGAACTGCGTCATGCGGTTGAGCCAACCGAGGCGGGCCACACAGTTGAAAACCCAGGCCAGCTCGGCATGTTCATGCACGCGTGACTGGTTGAAGAGTACGGATTTCTTGGGGTCAATGCCAGCCGCAATATAAGCCGCCGCCACTTCGAGCGTGGATTTGCGCAACACCGCCGGCCCGCCCCACACGGACGCAGGCTGGGTGATGGCATGCATGTCCACCACACAAAAAAGCGTTTCATGGGTGTCTTGCATTTTCACCCAATTCACCATGGCGCCGAGATAGTTGCCGAGGTGCAAGTTGCCTGTGGGCTGCATGCCGGAAAGCACGCGCGGGGTGAAATTCGCCATAATGTCAGTTCCTTTTCAGCGCGGCCTTTAGCTCAGAAAAACGCCAAGCTCCAGTGAGATGTGAGGCACCGAAATATGAGATGATGCCCACGGCCACGAGAACAATAAGGCCCGGAATGGTGCGCCAATGACTTGCACCTGCTGCAAACCAGCCAGCCATCAAAATCCAGGTTGCTGCAAGCGTCCCGGCCATTATCACTGTGGCGTGAAGCATCAGCACAATGCGGTTGGCAGCTTCTTCATCGAAGGCAAAGTGGCCCAGCTTGCGCAGCCTGAAATAGAGCTGCCCGGCGTTGAGCCAGGCCGACAACGATGTGGCCAGGGCGATGCCGACATAGCTCATGAAATATGAAAGCGTAATGCTGCCGACGATATTCACCAAAACCGAAATGATGGCAAAGCGCATCGGCGTTCTGGTATCACCGCGCGCATAGAAGCCCGGCTGAAAAACCTTGGTGAGTGAATAGGCGGGAAGGCCCAGAGCGAAAGCGGTAACAGCGGGCGCCACGGCATAGGTGTCGGCGCTTTTAAAGGCGCCATGTTCAAACACGGTGTGCAGGATGGGTATGCCAATCACCATCAGTGCCACAGTTGCAGGCAAGGTGAGGAAGAGCGAAAACTCGAGAGCACGATTCTTGGCATCAAGCGCACCCGCCTCATCGCCCGCGCGCAAGCGCCGCGACAAGGTTGGCAACAGCACCACACCAATGGCCACACCAATCACGCCCAAGGGCAGTTGGTAGAGGCGGTCGGCATAGTACAAATAGGAATTGGCGTGTTGGATGCCTGAAGCAAGCGAGGTGGCAATGAGCAGATTGATCTGCATCACACCGCCGGAAAATATGCCCGGCAGCGAACGCCAGAACACCTGCTTCACTTCAGGCGTGAGGCGGGGCAGTTTTGGCAGGAAGGCAAGCCCCGCTCTTTTGCAGGCGATGGCCAGTAGCGCATATTGGGCAAGGCCCGAAAGGGTTACGCCACCCGCAAAGATATAGCCCGTCAATGCCGAATTGCCTGAGCCGATGAACCATGCAACGGCATTGGAAAGAATCAGGACGATGTTGAGCAAAATGGGTGCTGCGGCAGCGGCAGTGAAACGGTTCAAACTGTTGAGCACACCACCCTGCAAGGCGGTGAGCGTCATGAACAGCAGATAGGGAAAGCAGAGCTGCGTGAGGCCGATCACCAGCGCCATCTTCTCTGGCGTGCCATGGAAGCCCCAGGCGAAAAGATAAATCAACCAAGGCATAAGGGCGATGCATAGGGCACAGAAGAACAACATCCAGGCCAGCATGGCGGCATAAACATCCTGCGCCATGGCTCTTGCCGAGGCCAGGCCTTCAGCTTCAACCTTGCCCGCAAAAATCGGCACGAAAGCGGAATTGAATGCACCTTCGGCGAACAGCGTGCGGAACAGATTGGGGAAACGCTGTGCGACAAAGAAGGCATCCGCCACATCACCCGTGCCCAGCGTGAAGGCGATCAGCTGGTCGCGGATAAAGCCGAGCACACGGCTTATGGAAGTGTAGCCGCCAACTTTAGCGGCAGAGCGGATGATGGACATTCAAAGCGAACCTGGGAAATCAGCCATTAGGCAGCAAATTTGTCAATAATGGGAAATACTTAACGAACTCAAACTGCCGCCCTTTGGCCCTGCACCGGGGCCAGCACATCCAGCAGTGACCGTTCAATCTGGGTGATGCGGTTCTTGTTCTCAATCTTTGCGCCGGTGAGGTCAGTTACATAGAACACGTCCACAGCCTTTTCGCCAAAGGTGGTGATATGGGCCGAACCTATGTTGAGGTTGAGATGGTAAAGCGCATCGGTGAGGGCGTGCAGCAGGCCCACGCGGTCCATGCCGCTGATTTCCACAACCGTGTTCTTGTTGGATGAAGCGTTGTCCACCACAACCCGGGGCACGACATCAAAGGCCTTGGCGCGGTCCGGCATCTGTTGCACACGGGCCAGTTCCTCGCGCAAACGCACCTGACCATGCAAGACGCGCTTCACCGTAGCACACATGCGCACGGCCCTGCGGGCCTCGTCCTCATCAGATTTGAATTCACGGGTAACAAGCATTGTATCCAGCGCCATGCCATCCGTCGTGGTGAAGATATGCGCGCCGATGATATTGCCCCCTGCTGCTGCACAAGCGCCTGTCAGCATGGCCAAGAGGCGCGGATGGTCGGGCGCAAAGATTGTGATCTCGGTGATGCCCGCAAAGGCATCAGTGTTCACATCCGTCACCACTTCGCCCTTCACGGCAGAAGCCATCAGCGCATGATGACGCAACTGCCGCTCGGTTGGCACATTGAGCCAATAGGCATCATACTGGCGCGCCGCAATGCGCTGCCTTTCACTTTCATCCTTGATGCCCAGTTTTGCGAAGAAGGCATTTTGCGCATCCACCACACGCTCCTTGCGTGATGTTGCCGTGTGACCGCCAGAAAGCAGCGGTTCTGCCTCGAAATACAGTGTGCGCAACAGCTGGCCCTTCCAACCGTTCCAGACGCCGGGACCCACTGCGCGAATGTCAGCCACCGTAAGAATGAGCAAAAGCTTGAGCCGCTCGGGCGTTTGCACGATTTGCACAAAATCGAGAATGGTTTTGAAATCATTGAGGTCGCGCATCTGCGATGTCTCGCTCATCAACAAGTGATAGCGAATGAGCCAGGCCACCAGATCTGTCTCATCGGGGGAAAGGCCCAGCCTGGGGCATAATTCGCGCGCGATGCGCTCTCCCGCAACGGAATGATCATCCGTGCGGCCCTTGGCAATGTCATGCAGCAGCGTTGCAACAAAAAGCGCGCGGCGTGCCTTCAATGTCGGAAAAATCTCGGCTGAGCGCGGATGTTCTTTGGCCAGTGTGCCATTTTCGATTCCGGTGAGCACACCCACAGCGCGGATCAAATGTTCATCCACCGTATAGTGGTGATACATGTTGAATTGCATCATGGCGACGATCTTGCCGAATTCCGGAATGAAGCGTCCAAGTACGCCCGCCTCATTCATCAATCGCAAAAGCGTTTCAGGTGCTGCACTCTTGCACAGGATATCAAGGAAGATGGTATTGGCCTCTTTGTCATTGCGCAGCTTATCGTCAATCAACCGGAAAGACTTGCGCATGAGTTTCAGGGCGTCGGGGTGAATCTCCACCAGATTGTCGCCGGCGATCTTGAAGATGCGCAGCATGTTGACGGGCTCACGCATGAAAACCTGATCGTCCGAAACAGTGAGACGGCCATTTTCCAACTTGAAACCGCGCTGCAGTTTTGGAGTGCCGCGCCGGGGCAGAAATTTAGTCAGCAGACGCGAAAGGCCCGGCGCATCCTTGAAGTGCTTCTGTTCAAGACTGGCGCAGAAAATGCGGGTGAGATCACCCACATCCTTGGCGATGAGGAAATAGTGGCGCATGAAACGCTCCACCGCCTGCAAGCCACCGTGGGATTTGTAATGCAGGCGGCTGGCCAATTCATTCTGCCGGTCAAAACTCAGCCTGTCTTCCCCGCGCTTGGCGATGAAATGCAAATGGCAGCGCAC
>JAYTIG010000214.1:0-1887 GCA_043731995.1 Hyphomicrobiales bacterium | reverse complement strand
CCGGTGGCCTCAACCAGTCATAGTGCAAGCTGCCACCATGAGGAGTGTAAACCCCCGGACGCTGCAACGCGTGGGCTGCAAGCCGCGCATAGACACCGCCCTTGGCGCCATGGCCGTGGATCACATCGGCATTGATCTGGCGCGCCAGTGACATCACAGCGTTGCGCCCGGCGAGATCGCCCAATCCGGGCAAAGCTGAAATCTTTCGCCGCGTGACACCCAAGCTGCAATATTGGGATAGGCCAACCAGCGCTGTATCTGCGGCAGGCCCACCAGTTGAACTGTCGCAGATCAGGCCAACGTCATGGCCCAGCATGTGCTGGCCGCGCACCAAGTCGCATACATGACGGAACAAGCCGCCCACCGGGCTTCTGAATACATGGAGAATGCGCATATCTGACCCGGCCCGCGAGACTAGAACCAGCGCTCGCGCACATAGATTATGTCGCCGGGGTAAACCTGCGTGGCAAGGGGCACCTTGCTTGTGACCGTGCCGCGCGCGTCACGCCGCGTCAACAACACGGTGGCCTTGTCTGCCCGGGCGCTGAAACCTTGCGCCACGGCAATGGCTTGTTGCACGGTAAGCCCCGGCTGATAGGCATAGGAGCCTGCCGTTGTCACTTCACCCATGATGTAGAATGGCCGAAGGGTGATAACTTGCACTGCAACTTGGGGATCGCGAATGTAACCACGGCGCAGGCGCCCGGCGATCATTTGCTCGATCTGCGGCGTGCTCAATCCCGCAACGGTGACAGATTGAACATATGGCAAGGAGATGGCGCCGGAGGCATCAACCGGGAACTCGCCGGATAGATCAGATTCACCGGCCACGCGGATGCTTAACTTGTCACCTGATCCGACGCGGTAGCCCGAACCGAATTCATAAGCCGCAGCATGGCCACGCGTGCCAAAGGGAGGAATGGGGCCGGCCACATTGCCTGCGGGAAGCACGCTTACGCTTGAAATGGCATTGGGTCCTTGCATCACCCGGCCATTGGCCATGATGCCAACACCACCAGGGGCCGCTGAGGATCCGCCCTCCTCATCTGCAATGCAGCCGGAAAGGCTGAATGCTGCAATGAGGGCCAAGGGCCATGAACCGGAGAAACGCATACCAACGCCACTTTCAAACAATAGAGCTCTGGCCCAACTGATAAAGATATATGGTGAACAAGACCTTAAGCAGCGCTGGCAGAGCCGCGTTAAGAGAATGGTTACCATAAAAGTTCGATAACCGGATTCTCAATCGGGTTCAGTCATGTCGCGTTACTCCGAAGTCCCAGCAGCAACCGGCTTTGCGGAAGTTTTCCGTGGCATCAGGCAGCACAAGATGCTGCTCATATCCTTGCCGCTTTTGGGCTTGCTGGCGGGCGAACTGTTCCTGATGGTCAACAAGCCAGCCTATCTTGCCGAGGCGCAAGTGATTGTCGAAAACCTTGCCACACCTTTTGACAAGCCCGGAAACTTGAATGACCAGAGCACAGCTGAAAGCCTGGTGAATGACCGCATGGTGCAAAGCCAGGTTTCGGTGATCAAATCCAGCGACATTGATGCCCGCGTTGTGGATCAGTTGGGGCTCGACCAGAAACCCGAATATAATACGCGCCTCAAGGCACCTGGGCTGGCAAGCACCTTGCTCATCGCTCTTGGCTTGAAGGACGATCCGGCCTTGTTCGAACCCAAGGAACTGGCAGCGAAGACCCTTTCCAATACCTTGACCGTTTATGGTATTCCCGATTCCAATGTAATCGGCATCAAGTCAGTCTCGCGCAGTGGCGAGCTTGCCGCTGCCACGGCTAATGCCATCGCTGAAACCTATGTGCTTTCAACTCACGAGCGCGGTGCCACGACCAATGACCGTGCCCGCACCTGGCTTGCCAAACAGAT
>JAYTIG010000213.1:0-5152 GCA_043731995.1 Hyphomicrobiales bacterium | reverse complement strand
GAACAAAAAGAGAGCCGCCGCCGATGTCCAAATCCAAAATCAAAAAAGTCGTCCTCGCCTATTCGGGCGGGCTTGATACTTCGATCATTTTGAAGTGGCTGCAGACCGAATATGGCGCTGAGGTTGTGACCTTCACCGCCGACCTCGGTCAGGGCGGTGAGTTGGAGCCGGCGCGCAGGAAAGCCGAGCTCCTCGGCATCAAGCAGATCTATGTGGAAGACGTGCGGGAGGAATTCATCCGCGATTTCGTTTTCCCGATGTTCCGCGCCAATGCTTTATATGAAGGCGTGTATCTTTTGGGCACGTCGATCGCGCGGCCGTTGATCGCCAAGCGTCTCATTGAGATTGCCGAGGAAACCGGCGCTGATGCCATTGCCCATGGCGCCACGGGTAAGGGCAATGACCAGGTGCGGTTT
This sequence comes from Hyphomicrobiales bacterium, assembly GCA_043731995.1. Lineage (GTDB taxonomy): Bacteria > Pseudomonadota > Alphaproteobacteria > Rhizobiales > Aestuariivirgaceae > Aestuariivirga. The sequence continues at coordinate 4,736 of JAYTIG010000213.1, read as the reverse complement.
GAGCTCACTGCTTATGCCCTGAACCCTGACATCAAGGTGATTGCACCTTGGCGCGAGTGGGAATTCAAGAGCCGCACTGATTTGATCACTTTCGCTGAACAGCACCAAATCCAAGTTTCAATGGACAAACGCGGCGATGCGCCGTTCTCGGTGGATGCGAACCTATTGCACTCCTCCTCTGAAGGCAAAGTGTTGGAAGACCCGTGGGTGGAGCCACCGCCTTACGTGTTCCAGCGCACCATTGCGCCTGAAGACGCACCGGACAAGCCAGAGATCATTGAGCTCGAATTCAAACATGGTGACCCTGTGGCCGTTAATGGCAAAGTCATGTCTGCGGCTACCTTGTTCACGGAACTCAATCGCCTCGGCCATGACAATGGCATTGGGCGGCTTGATCTTGTGGAAAACCGTTTCGTCGGCATGAAGTCTCGCGGTGTTTATGAGACGCCGGGCGGCACGATCTTGAGCGTTGCCCACCGCGCGATGGAATCGCTCACGCTGGACCGTGAGGCGGCCCATCTCAAAGATTCATTGATGCCGAAATATGCCGAATTGATTTATTACGGCTTCTGGTTTGCACCGGAACGCGAGATGCTTCAGGTGATGATCGATAAATCACAAGAGCATGTCGAAGGCACGGTTCGCCTCAAACTTTACAAGGGCAATGTGATCGTGATTGGCCGCAAGTCGGTGAAGTCGCTGTACAAGAATGATCTGGTGACATTTGAGGATGATCGCGGCGCCTATGACCAGAAAGACGCGGCGGGCTTCATTCGCTTGAACGCGCTGCGGTTGCGCACATTGGCGGCAAGGAAGCGGAATACATAGGCCGTTTGCTTCAACATGCTGCACGTGCTAAGGGCGCGGCAATTCCTCGCAATTTGACAGAAAGTTGGCGCTGAAATGAATTTGCGCAATATTGCTATTATTGCCCACGTTGACCATGGCAAAACGACATTGATCGACCGCTTGCTGTCGCAATCGGGCTCGTTCCGCGACAACCAGAAGGTTGCTGAGCGCGCCATGGATTCCAATGATCTGGAGCGTGAGCGCGGCATTACCATTCTCGCCAAAGTCACGTCGCTGATCTGGAAAGACACGCGCATCAATATTGTGGACACACCCGGCCATGCTGATTTCGGAGGCGAAGTAGAGCGCATTCTCAACATGGTGGATGGTGCCGCGCTTCTCGTGGACGCTGCCGAAGGCCCAATGCCGCAGACCAAGTTCGTGCTGCAAAAGGCGCTGAAGCTGGGCCTCAAGCCCATCGTGGTGATCAACAAGATTGATCGGCCTGACCAGCGCTACCAGCAAGTGGTGAATGAGGTGTTTGACCTCTTCGCTGCGCTGGACGCAACGGATGAGCAACTTGATTTTCCGATCATCTATGGTTCTGCCAAGCAGGGCTGGATGAGCAACACACCCGAGAAAAAAGAAGATAACATGGCGGCCTTGTTCGACATGGTGGTTTCGCATTTCAAGCCGCCGGTGGTTGAAGAAGGCCCGTTCCGCATGTTGGTGACGACCATTGAAGCCAACCCATTTCTGGGCCGCGTGCTCACGGGCCGCATCACTTCTGGCGCTGTCAAGACCAACCAAGCCGTCAAATCTTTGGCGCGTGATGGCAGCACTGTTGAAACGGGCCGCGTTTCCAAAGTACTGTCGTTCCGTGGGTTGGAGCGCATTCCGGTTGAGGAAGCCTTTGCAGGCGATATCATTGCGATCTCCGGCCTGATGACAACAACTGTTGCCGATACGATTTGTGATCCATCAGTGACGGCGCCCATTCAGGCGCAGCCCATTGATCCGCCCACTCTGACCATGACCTTCCGCATCAATGACGGCCCCTTGGCTGGCAAAGAAGGCGACAAGGTGCAAAGCCGCGTGATCCGTGAACGCCTTTTGCGCGAAGCCGAGGGCAACGTGGCATTGAAAGTCACTGCTTCGGAAACTGAAACAGACGCTTTTGAAGTGGCGGGCCGTGGCGAATTGCAGCTTGGCATTTTAATTGAGACCATGCGCCGCGAAGGATTTGAGTTGACTGTTGGCCGGCCTCGCGTCGTCTTCAAGATTGATGAAGCAACTGGCGAAAAGCTGGAGCCGATTGAAGAAGTTGTTGTGGACGTTGATGAAGAACACACCGGCGTTGTGGTGCAAAAACTTTCTGAGCGCCGGGCCGAAATGCGTGACATGCGCCCATCAGGCCATGGCCGCCAGCGCATTGTGTTTCATGCGCCAACGCGCGGGTTGATCGGCTATCAGGGCGAGTTGATGTCGGATACGCGTGGCACGGCGATCATGAACCGCTTGTTCCATGCCTATGCGCCTTATGTCGGTGAAATTCCAAGCCGCCACACGGGCGCCCTGCTTTCTAACTCGGATGGCGATGCCGTGGCCTATGCCATTTTCAACCTGCAAGACCGCGGGCCGATGTTCATTGAGCATGGCACCAAGGTTTATGCGGGCATGATTATTGGCGAGCATACACGCGGCAATGATCTTGAGCTGAACGTCATCAAGGGCAAGAAGCTCACCAACGTGCGCGCCTCTGGCAAGGACGAAGCCGTTGTGCTCACGCCACCAATCAAGATGTCGCTCGAAAAGGCACTGGCCTATGTGGGCGAAGATGAGCTGGTGGAGATCACGCCGAAATCCATCCGCCTGCGCAAGATCTATCTCGATCCCAATGAGCGCAAGCGCATGAGCCGCGCCAAGGAAGCGGAAGGCGCTGCGTAATTTGCAGCCCTATTGTTTCGCCTGTGCCTTGCAGGACTCCAGGTTGATATTTGGCGCACCGATGGTTGAGTCGAATGTGGGTTTGCCGGTTTCGCAATTGAAGCTTTCGGCTTTTTCATCCGCAGCCTTGCGCGCGGCCTCGTTGGCTTTGGGGAATGAACCCGCCACATAATGCATGTGGCAAGAGGCGCCCTTTTCAAGCTTGTTTACCACTAGCCAGGTGGCATGTTTGCTGGAATCTTCCGGGTCGATTGAAACTGTCCAACGCAAGATGGCGGCGATGGGATTGCCCTGTTTCAGGCGCCATTCGACTGTGCCGCCAGCGCTATTGAAGCCGCTGAAAGTCTTCAGGCCTGCGCAATTATTCGCATCAGTCTTGCCGAAGGATACCATTTCGCGTGAATCTGCGGCGGACAGAAAAACTTCATAACCGCCAAAACCTGTGCAGGTCCATGAACCTTCAAAAACCTGACCATCTGGCTTCTGTGTTTGGTGGCATTTCTTCAGTTCAATTTTGGTGTAGGCCGACTTGGCAGGCTCTGCCTGGGCGGCAGCGGCCAAGAACATCAGCGCGGCGAAAGCTGCAAGACTCTTCATGGTTTCAACCCTTCAATGAATTGGCGCACAGCAGCCTCATTCTGCATGACTTCCACCACTTTGTCGCGGGATGTTTCTCCGGACGAGATGCGCAGCGAGGATTTCGAAATGCCGATGGCCTTGGCCAACGTGGCAATCACGGCTTCTGTGGCCTGGCCCTTGTCGGCGGGTTTGGAAACCTTGACCGCCAGCGCGATTTTCCCGGCTGCGTTGGCCACCAGGCCAGTCACCTCATCGCGGCCCGCCTTGGGTGTGGCGCGCAAATGGAGAAATAGGCCCTTGGGTGATCGCCGCAGCGGCATCAGCCGGCGATGCGCTGGAAGAAATAGGGCAGGGCCGATTGTTCAAGGAAGGAAATGATGAAGAGCACAACCACGGGCGAGAAATCCAGCCCGCCGAGGTTGGGCAAAACCCGGCGGATGGGACTCAGGATAGGTTCCGTCAAAGTGTCGAGAACCGATTCAATCTGGCGTACTGATGGATTGCCGCTGTTGATGATGTTGAAAGCCCTGAGCCAGCTGATCACCACAGTTGCCAGAATGATGTACCAGTAGATGTTGAGCAGATTGTAAGTGAGCCAGATGGCCGGGTTCATGGAATGCAGTCCTCAATGTTTCATGGGGATTTAGCCACTGTGCCGCAGGGTTACAAGAGCGGGAGGGTTGAGGTTGACCTTGCCTGCAGGGCTGATTAGATTGCGGCCACCTTCAAAAGGCTGGGCAGATTGGCCTGCCCATGGCCGAAAGGGGCGGTAGCTCAGTTGGGAGAGCGCGGCGTTCGCAATGCCGAGGTCAGGGGTTCGATCCCCCTTCGCTCCACCACCCATTCATGTGACAAGTTCAGTTCCGTGCATCTGATCGAAAACGACCGCAATTGCCGAGCGTTTGCGCAATTTGATCGGGATGGAAAGTCTCTTGAGCGGTCTCTGCCGAGGTTTTGCAGGCCATTTTTGCAGCCAATCTCAGCCTCGCGAAAAAATTTTCCAAAAGCGTTTTGGCCGATTTGCTGAGGCCGGTTTGCACAGGTGATGAGACGGGGTTCGTCACATTGGGGTTGGGACCGAAAGGAGTGACCATGCAGTTGGTAGCTTAGATTGCCAATCGCGGTCACGACAAAGATTCTGCTGCATCAGTATTGGTAGTGCCCGGCGGGTCAGCCTAAACCCAGAGCCAGTTTCTGGTCGGCCCAGATGGCAGGGAGGTCGGTGATCTGAGTGACCGTTAGGCCTTGTGGCAACTGACCCTCAATCGCAGCGTCGACTACGTCGGGCCCGAGAAAGGCAAGCGATAGTGTTGAACGAATGCTGCGGTCAAACGCGGTGTACGCTATCACTATTACACGTCAGCAAAGATGCTTCGGCATGCAAAACACGCACCACATGGCATCAGGGTCCCGGCAGGGGA
>JAYTIG010000212.1:0-1892 GCA_043731995.1 Hyphomicrobiales bacterium | reverse complement strand
CAGCCAGATCATTTCCACCTTCTCCAAGAAGCCGATCTTCGGCTATCTCGGCATGGCCTATGCCATGGTGGCGATTGGTGTGGTGGGCTTTGTGGTTTGGGCGCATCACATGTACACCGTGGGCATGGATGTGGATACGCAGGCCTATTTCACGGCCGCCACCATGATCATCGCAGTGCCCACTGGCATCAAGATTTTCTCATGGATTGCCACCATGTGGGGCGGCTCGATTGAATTCCGCGCGCCCATGCTTTGGGCCATTGGGTTCATCTTCCTGTTCACCGTTGGCGGTGTGACGGGCGTGGTGCTGGCCAATGCCGGCCTCGATCGTGACTTGCAGGACACTTATTACGTTGTTGCCCATTTCCACTATGTGTTGTCGCTTGGCGCGGTGTTTGCGATTTTCGGCGGCTGGTATTTCTGGTTCCCGAAGATCACGGGCTATATGTATAATGAGACGATTGCAAAGCTGCACTTCTGGGTGACGTTTGTGGGTGTGAACCTGGTGTTCTTCCCGCAGCATTTCCTTGGCCTTGCCGGCATGCCGCGGCGCTATATTGACTATCCCGTGCAGTTTGCAGGCTGGAATTATGTTTCGTCCATCGGTTCCTACATCTCCGGCTTTGGTGTGTTGATCTTCCTGTTTGGCATGTTCTCGGCCTATGCCAAGAAAGTGCCGGCACCGGCCAATCCATGGGGTGTGGGCGCCACGACCCTGGAATGGACGCTGCCTTCGCCGCCGCCGTTCCACCAGTTCAATGATTTGCCGGTAATCAAGTAAGGGGCCGATGAGCCTGAACCACTCATACAGCCCCGCGCTGGGTTCTGACGCCACTGGCGGGCAGGGCACAGCGCGGGACTATTTTGAATTGCTCAAGCCGCGGGTGATGTCGCTTGTGGTATTCACAGCGGTGGTTGGACTTATTGCGGCACCCGGGCATATTCATCCGTGGTTCGGCTTTGTCACCATTCTTTGTATTGCGCTTGGAGCCGGGGCCTCGGGGGCCCTCAACATGTGGTATGATGCTGACATCGACGCCGTGATGAAACGCACAGCCAATCGGCCCATTCCATCCGGCGCCATCTTGCCGGGTGAGGCCTTGGGTTTTGGACTTGTGTTGGCAAGCATTGCCGTGGTGATGCTGGGGCTGACGATCAGCATCGCGGCAGCAGCGCTGCTGGCCTTCACCATTTTCTTCTATGTGGTGATTTACACCATGGGCCTGAAGCGCCGCACACCGCAGAACATTGTGATTGGCGGTGCTGCTGGTGCATTTCCGCCTGTGATTTCCTGGGTGGCTGTGACCGGCCAAGTTGATCTTGGCGCTGTGGCGCTTTTCCTTTTGATCTTTATGTGGACGCCGCCACATTTCTGGGCGTTGGCTCTGTTCCGCGAAGGCGATTATGCCAAGGCAGGCATTCCCATGCTGCCCAATGTTGCTGGCCGGCCTGAAACGCGAAAGCAGATTTTGATCTACGCGCTTGCGTGCCTGCCAGTTGCCGCCCTTCCTGCCTTGGTGGGTGTAGGTGGTGCGCTTTATGCCGTGGGCGGCACCATGTTGACGCTGGCTTTGGTGAAACTTGCCTTTGATGTTTACCGGTTTGCTGATGGTGCAGAGAGTGATGCCGCCGCCAAGCGCCTGTTTGGATTTTCGATCCTGTGGCTGTTTGCGCTGTTTGGGTTGATCCTGGTTGAAAAGCTCTTGGCCGTTCCGGCCTTCGCGGCGGTGCTGTGATGGCAAAGAACAAGCCTGCCGCCGCCTTTTCGCCTGAAGATATGAAGCGCCGCCGCGGCCGCTCCCTCGCCACGGCGTTGGCGCTTGTTGCTCTTGTCATCATCATTTTCATCACTTTCCTGCTCAAGATGAGTGGAGTGCATTGATGAAGAAGGT
>JAYTIG010000211.1:0-1893 GCA_043731995.1 Hyphomicrobiales bacterium | reverse complement strand
AAGTCATTATCGCCTCCAGCGAAACCACCTATGGCGTTTGCTTTGCCGAAGGCGACAAGGACTTCCATCATTTCCCTCTGGAAGAGGATTATGACGTTGACCCCATGGATAGCTACGGCCTCTCCAAGGTGGTGAATGAGAAAACGGCACGCGCCTTCGCAGCGCGCTTTGGGGCGGACATCTATGCACTTCGCATCGGCAATGTGATTGAACCGCATGAATATGAGCGCTTTCCCGCATTCATGGCAAAGCCCTTAGCACGCAAACGCAATGCCTGGAGCTATATCGACGCACGCGATCTTGGTCAGATCGTGCATCGCTGCATCGAAAAAAATGGTTTGGGGTTTCAAGTCTTCAATGCTGTGAATGACACCATAACGGCCCAAGAGCCCACAGCACAATTCCTCAAGAAGTGGTGCCCCAACACCGTCCACAACCGCACACTGGAAGGCTTCGAGGCCCCGCTCAGCAACCGCAAGATCCGAGAAGTCCTGGGTTTCAAGGAAGAGCACAACTGGCGCAACGAGTTGAAACGCAGCGCCACTGATTAGAGCGGTTATAAATTTGATTGAATCGCTTCCCACAGAATCGTCATTCCCGCGAAAGCGGGAATCTGTGTTTCACCAACGCTTGGATAAATCTGAAATTATATCGAAACAGAGATGCCCACTTTCGTGGGCATGACAGAAGTAGGATGGCCCACTCAACTTTCAAACCACTTAGAAAATATTCTTCTCAAACAGCGGCTCGTTAGCAGCGATGCGCTCCACCCCCAGCGCCGAAACATCTATCGTGCGGTATTCACCAAAGCAGATCAACTCGGCAATGGCATTGCCTGTGGCCGGGCCTTGCTGAATGCCATGGCCGGAAAATCCATTGCCGAAATAGAAATTGGGCAGGCTCGGATGCCGGCCAATAATGCCATTATGGTCAAACCAGTTATAGTCATAGTGGCCCACATAGCTGGAAACCACTTTGAGTGATTCAAAAGTCGCAATGCGCTCAAAGGCCGAAGGCCAGATTTTCTCTTCAAACCAGTGATGCTCCATCTCCCAATCGGCAGTTTTGGGTTCCTCCTCGTCAGAGGGCGTGAAGCCGAACAGGAAATTGCGCCCTTCCGGCCGCCAATAGACTCCGTCGGTGTTGAACCATGCCGGGCCTTTGCGAAGTTCTTCAGACGCTGCTGGGCAATCCACCACATAAACATAGCGTTTGGCGGCAGAAACAGGCAGATCAAACCCTACCATGGCGGCAATGGCCCCACCCGATACGCCACCTGCGTTGACCACCACGCCTGCGCCGATCTTCCCGGCATTCTTCAGCGTGACAGATTTCACCATGTCACCGGCTTCAATCGCCACCACTTCATCGGCGATGTAGTCAACGCCACGCGCAATGGCGCCCTTGCGGATGAGAGTCATCAGCCCGTAAGGGTCAAACCAGCCCTCGCCCGTCCGGCCCCAGCTTCCCATGGCGATGCCTTCAAAATTGGCGAAGGGAAATTTCTTCGCAAGGTCATTTTGATCAAGAAGCACGGTGTCGATGCCCATCGCGTTCTGCAAACGCGCATTGCCCGCCAGTGTTTCCACCGAACCTGCGCTGGCCAAAACCAGATAGCCTGTCTCACGAAAGCTGATATCAGCCTCTGGCCCAAATTCCTGCTTCAATCCACGAATAAGCCGCAGCGTGAAACCGGAGAGCAGAATGTTTTCAGGCGTGGAAAACTGCCCCCGGATGCCACCCCATGAAAGTGGCGTGCAAGCCCGGGCATAAGTTGGGTCCTTCTCCACAACCGCGATGGAGCCCTTGAACCCGTTCTTGCGCAAATAGTAAGCGGTGGATGATCCCACAATCGCCCCGCCGACAATCACCACGTCATAATGTTTCATCAAA
>JAYTIG010000210.1:0-5164 GCA_043731995.1 Hyphomicrobiales bacterium | reverse complement strand
GGCTCCAGCGCAGGGATGATGCCTTCCAATGCGCAGCAGAGTTGGAAAGCTTCCAGCGCTTCCTTGTCTGTCGCCGAACCATAGGTCACGCGGCCAATATCATTGAGCCAGGCATGTTCTGGCCCGATGCCAGGGTAGTCGAGTCCGGCCGAAATTGAATGGCCTTCCAGAATTTGCCCATCATCATCCGTCAGCAAATAAGTGCGGTTGCCATGCAGCACCCCAGGCTTGCCGCCACTGATTGAGGCCGCGTGCTTGTGCTTGGACTTGAGGCCAAGGCCTGCAGCCTCAACACCGTAAATTTCGACGCTGCGATCATCAAGGAATGGATGAAACAGGCCCATGGCATTGCTGCCGCCACCAATCGCCGCCACGAGTGAATCCGGCAGGCGGCCTTCATGGCGCATCATTTGCTGTTTGGTTTCATCGCCGATGATGCATTGAAAATCGCGCACCATTTCGGGGTAAGGATGCGGGCCAGCGACCGTGCCTATGCAATAGAACGTGTCTTCGACATTGGCCACCCAATCACGCAGCGCCTCGTTGAGCGCATCTTTCAGCGTGCGTGAGCCGGACTTGGCAGGAACCACTTCCGCACCCAACAGTTTCATGCGGAACACATTGGGCATTTGGCGCGCAATATCCACCTCACCCATATAGATCACGCATTTGAGGCCGAAGCGCGCACAGGCCGTGGCCGTGGCCACGCCATGCTGGCCAGCGCCAGTCTCGGCGATGATGCGCTTTTTGCCCATGCGGCGGGCCAAAAGAATTTGCCCCATCACGTTGTTGATCTTGTGTGCGCCCGTGTGGTTCAGGTCTTCACGCTTGAAATAGATTTTGGCCCCGCCCAAATGCTCGGTCAGGCGTTCAGCAAAATACAATGGCGAGGGCCGGCCCACATAATGTTCGAGAAAGCTGTTGAGTTCGGCCTTGAAGGAAGGGTCGGCCTTGGCATCCTTGTAGGCCTGCTCAAGCTGAAGGATCAGCGGCATCAATGTTTCGGCCACGAAACGGCCACCATAAATGCCAAACAGGCCCTTTTCGTTGGGCCCGGTGCGGAAGGAATTGGGGTTCATTTCAGTCATCATTTTGTTCTAGCGGGCCGCTTTGGCCCGCGCAATAAAAGTTCTGATCAGGGAAATGCCCTTCTTTCCGGGCGTGGTTTCCACTCCGGAGGACACATCCACAATCGGCGCGCGCGTCAGGCGGATCGCCTCTGCCACGTTTTCCGGGTTCAACCCGCCCGAAAGCATGAACTGCCCGTCTTTGCCTTTGAGGAGATTCCAATCGAACGAAAGCCCGTTGCCACCGGGAAGCAAGTTTTCCGGCGCCTTGGCATCAAAAAGGATCAGCTCGGCCAAATCCTTGAAGGCGCGGGCCGAGGCTACGTCGGCGGGTTCCTTTACCTTGATCGCTTTGATCACCGGAACTGCAAACAAGCGGGTTATGTCCGCCACACGTTCCGGCGTTTCGCTGCCATGGGCCTGAAGGTAATCTGGCCTCACGGCATTCACGATGGATTTGAGCAATGCATCATCGGCATCCACGATCAGGGCTACGATCTGCGCCCGGCCCCGCGCTTGCAAGGCCAAAGCGGCAGCTTGTTGCAGCGGAACATTGCGCGGCGATTTTGAATAGAACACCAGCCCCACCATGTCAGCGCCGGCATCAAGCGCGGCTTGCATTGTCTCACCGGTGGAAAGCCCACAGATTTTAACGCGTGTTGTCATTGCAGGCTCGCAAGAATCTCGGCCGCCGCCTTGGCTGGATCAGCAGCACCAGTAATGGCCCGGCCAATCACCAGCACGTCAGCACCAGATTCAACAGCGGTTTTCGGCGTGGCCACACGCTTCTGATCATGCGTAGCGGCATCGACAGGGCGAATGCCCGGAACCACGGTAAGAAAGTTGCGCGGCAAATGTTGGCGAATGGCTCCCAGATCAAGCGGCGAGCACACCACGCCATCAAGCCCCGCTGAATGCGCCAGCTTGGCAAGATTGAGTGCATGTTCAACTGTGTTGCGCGGATCAAAACCAGCCGCCCAGATATTTTCATTTGAAAGCGAGGTGAGAATGGTCACGCCAATGAGTTTCACTTTGTCGCCCACCGCATCTTTCGCGGCCTTCATCATGTCAAAGCCCCCAGAGCAATGTACGTTAGTGATGACGGGTGCAGGGGCAAGCTTAAGCAGTGATGTCAGCCCCTGCGCCACAGTGTTGGGAATGTCATGCAGCTTGAGATCAAGAAAGATCGGCACACCTTCGCGTGCCACAAGCTCATAACCTGCCGTACCATTGGCATAGAAAAACTCCATGCCAATTTTCATCATGCCAACATGCGGCTTCACGGCGCGGGCCAAGCCGATGGCTTTGGCCACGTCAGGCGTATCCAGGGCAACACAAATGGGATTTGGCTTCGTCATGGGCCAAGGCCCTAGCGCGAAATCAAGGCTTGCGCAAATACACCATCGCCGCCGCCGCCAAATCTTCCAGCGCCGTGCCGCTGCTCTTGAACAGGGTCACTTCCGAATCCGTCTTGCGGCCCATCATGGTGCCGCGGGTGAGTTCAAAAAGATCGCCCTGAATGTCGGCCCATTTGAAATGGCCCTCTTGCTGTGCCATCAACAGGTCGCCAGCTTCATGGAGTGCACCTTCGCGCGTATCCACATAAACCCGCGCCATGCCAACGGCAGGGCCATCGGTCTCACGCATCTCGGGCTTGTAGGCACCGACGAGATCAATATGAGTGCCCGGCCTCACCCACTGGCCTTTGATCACGGGGCCCGTGGCCGAAGTGATTCCGCTGATGATGTCAGCCTCTGCCATCGCCGCTGCCAGATCAGTGACGGCTTCTCCGCCAATTTCCGCAGCCGTTGCCACGGCCCTTTCCGGTGTGCGGTTGAACACCAGCACGCGCTTGATGTTCCGCACCTCTGCATGCGCGCGCGCAAAATGTGGGGCGAGTGCGCCCGCCCCGACAAGCAGCAAAGTGGAAGCATCCTTGCGCGCCAGATAGTTGGCTGCCAGCGCCGAAGCCGCCGCCGTGCGCCGCCGCGTCAGTTCAGTGCCATCCATCACGGCCACGGGTGTTCCTGTGGCATTGTCGATCAGCAGATAAGAGCCTTGCACTGTGGGCAAACCCAATGCGGAATTGTCGCTCTTCACAGTCACCGTCTTGATTCCGGTGAAAGCCCCGGTCCAGGCCGGCATGATGAGCAGCGTGGTCTGCGAAGCCGTGTCAGCCACAAAACGTTGTGGTGCCGTCACTTTGCCTTTGAAGGCGGCACGCAACGCCTCAACGTAATCGCCATAGCTGGGGACCGCGAGATCGGCAGCGGTGAAAATCTTCAAGGCATGATGCCGGGAAGCGGTGCCAGCATCTGCGCTTCGATCTTCTCTGGCCCTTGTTTGGCCATGGCAATCTCGCCCTGAAGCCTTGCGATTTCACGCTGCCTCTCGCGCGCCAGCCTGCGCCACTTGCCTTGGGCTCTCCAGCAGAAAAACCAACCCACCAGAATGCCAACAAATATGCCAAGAAAGGCCAGAATCCAAAGCGGCAGGTTGATTGAAAGTGTGGGCTCCGCCTGGTTGAACGGGTCAAGCGAAAGCTGCGTCCATTTGCGGTTGGCCACCGCAAAACCCATGACAATGACGAAAATTGGAACGCCGATCAGCCAGCGCAAAAACCGGCGCAAAACTCAGCCCTTTGTGTTGAGCCGCTGCCGCAGCTCCTTGCCCGTTTTGAAGAAGGGCACGCGCTTTTCAGTCACATCCACGGCTGCACCCGTGCGCGGATTGCGGCCAGTTCGCGCCTGACGCTCTTTCACCGAGAAGGCCCCAAAACCGCGCAGCTCAACGCGGTGACCATCTTTCATCGATGTGATGATCTCGTCGAACACGCGGTTGACGATGCGCTCCACGTCGCGGTGATAGAGATGGGGGTTCTTGTCGGCAATCTTTTGGACGAGTTCAGATTTGATCATGGCGCTTCAACCCAAATCGTGATTTTCGAGTAGTTTAGGGCGATGGCCGCAAAGGTCAAGCTGAACAAAAAAGGGCCGGAGCTTTTGGCCCCGGCCCGAATGTCTAGGATATTGGAAGAGGTTTAGTTGTTCTCTTCTTTTTTCTTCAAGGCGGCCTGGAAGATGTCGCCCAGTGAAGCGCCCGAGTCTGATGAGCCATACTGCGCCACAGCCTCGCGTTCATCGGCAATTTCCATCGCCTTGATGGACACATTGACCTTGCGGGCCTTCGCATCCATGGCGATGATGAGCGCGTCAAACTTCTCGCCAACGGCGAAACGGTCAGAACGCTGGCCATCGCGGTCACGGGCAAGATCGCCGCGCTTGGCATAGGCCGAGATATCGGTGCCAACGATGCGAACCTCAAGGCCGCCGTCTTCCACCTTCATCACTTCGCAAGTCACCTTCTCGCCTTTGCGTGGGCCGGAAGATGAACCGCTGCGCGGGGCAGCAGTACCAACGGCAGCACTGGTAGCAGCACCTTCAGTAAGCTGCTTGATGCCCAGCGAGATGCGTTCCTTCTCCTGATCCACATCGAGCACTTGGGCCTTGACCATGTCGCCCTTTTTGAAGTCCTTTATGGCTTCTTCGCCGGGGCGCTTCCAGTCAAGGTCAGAGAGATGGACCATGCCGTCCACGTCGCCATCAAGCCCAATGAACAGGCCGAACTCTGTGGTGTTCTTGACTTCGCCTTCAACCACAGTTCCCTTCGGATACTTGTGGGCGAAAGCCACCCATGGGTTCTGCTGCACCTGCTTCAGGCCAAGCGAGATACGGCGCTTGGAAGAATCAATTTCCAGAACCTGAACTTCAACGGGTTCAGAGGTGGAAAGGATCTTGCCAGGGTGCACGTTCTTCTTCGTCCAGCTCATTTCTGAAACATGCACGAGGCCTTCAATGCCATCCTGCAGTTCCACGAAGGCGCCGTAATCGGTGATGTTGGTCACCTTGCCCTTGACTTTGGAGCCGACAACGAACTTCTCGGCCACGATGTCCCATGGATCCTTGTCGAGCTGCTTCATGCCCAGCGAGATGCGCTGTGTTTCAGGGTTGATGCGCACGATCTGCACCTTGACCGACTGGCCAACGGTGAGAACATCCGACGGATGGTTCACGCGCTTCCAGGCAATGTCGGTGACA
>JAYTIG010000209.1:0-5165 GCA_043731995.1 Hyphomicrobiales bacterium | reverse complement strand
TCCGTTCCAGCGTGTCACTGGCCGGTCTCGACGTGCTCTGGCAGGAATTCTCCATCGGCGTGCTGATCATCGTCGCCGTGGCGCTCGACCAATGGATCAGGAGGGTGTCGAAGTGAGCCTGGAACCCATGCTGCAGGCGCGCGGCCTAGTCAAACGTTATGGCCGCGTCACCGCCCTCGATCATGCCGATTTCGATCTCTATCCGGGCGAGATTCTCGCTGTTATCGGCGATAATGGCGCCGGCAAGTCGACAATGGTCAAGGCGCTGTGCGGCGCAGTCATCCCCGATACCGGGGAGGTCAAGCTCGGTGGCGAGGTCGTGAATTTCCAATCGCCCATCGAAGCCCGCCATGCCGGCATCGAGATGGTCTACCAGAGCCTCGCCCTCTCACCAGCGCTCTCGATTGCCGACAACATGTTTCTCGGGCGCGAAATCCGTGCGCCCGGCGTGCTCGGCTCGGTGTTCCGCAGTCTCGATCGTGGCGCGATGCAGAAGTTCGCGCGCGAGAAACTGTCCGAGCTTGGGCTTATGACCATTCAGAACATCAACCAGCCGGTCGAGACGCTTTCGGGCGGGCAGCGACAGGGCGTTGCCGTGGCACGCGCGGCGGCCTTCGCCAAGCGCGTCATCATTATGGATGAGCCGACGGCGGCGCTTGGCGTGAAGGAATCGCGCCGCGTTCTCGAACTGATCCTGGACGTCAAGAAGCGAGGCCTGCCGATCATCCTTATAAGCCACAACATGCCGCATGTGTTCGAGGTGGCGGACCGCATCCACATCCACCGCCTCGGTCGCAGGCTCTGTGTCATCAACCCGAAGGAATTCTCCATGTCCGATGCGGTGGCGCTGATGACCGGGGCAAAGGCCCCACCACCGGACATGGCGGCGTGATTGGCGGATATTGAAGAACTTGCACAAAGGCTCCGCCAGCAAGCGGGGCCTTTTTCGCGTTACATGGTTGGCATTGCCGGGCCGCCGGGTTCTGGCAAATCAACATTCTCCGGCCAGTTGTGTGAGACGCTGAAAGCTTCTGGCGAAACAGCCATTGTGGTGCCGATGGATGGCTTTCACTTCGATGATGCCGTTCTCAATGCGCGCGGCCACCGGTCTCGCAAGGGTGCGCCGCACACTTTCGATGTGGCAGGGTTTGAAGTTCTGCTGAATCGCATCAAGGCACGTGAACCAGACATCGCCATTCCGGTGTTTGACCGTTCGATGGAATTGGCCCGTGCCGGAGCTGAGATCATTTCGGCAGCTACCAAGTTCATTCTGGTGGAAGGCAATTACCTGTTGCTCAGGCAGCCGGGATGGGAAAGCCTGAAACCGTTATTTGATTTCACCATTTCCCTGCAAGTGCCCGAAGTGGAGTTGGAGCGGCGGCTTCTGGCGCGCTGGCGCGGCTATGGCCTTGATGAGACAGGCGCCCAGACCAAGGCCCTAAGCAATGATATCCCCAATGCCCGGTTGGTTTTAGCTGAAAGTACGCCAGCTGACCTGACTGTCGCTTCCTGAGAGATTTCTCAACAGGCTTCTTTCGGAGGATCATGGAAGAGTACAAACTGGAAACTTACAAGGCAGGAAGGGTGAGTTCCGCTGGCAGCGCACGGCCTACATTGGCGAGATCGCGGGCGCATCTTCCGAGGACTATAAAGGCTGAAGCAGCTCTAGCCTTCGATGTGAATGGCCGCAAAATGCGGCCTTTTGTATTTTAACCCTGACCGCCGTCGCCAACCAAACCAGCCGCCGCAATGCCAGCCAGTGCGGCGGCTTCGTCATTGTCTGATGTGTCGCCCGAAACACCAACGCTGCCCAGCACCCGGCCAGCTGCATCCTTGATCAACACGCCGCCTGGCACGGGCACGATGCCACCATCGATGGCGGCAACGGCACCTGCAAAAAAATGCGGTCGCTCTTTTGCGATTTTTTCCAGCGCCCGCGTGCCCATGTTGAAGGCCAGCGCGCCCTTGGCTTTGGCGCGGGCAATATCAAAACGCGCCAGTGATGAGCCATCGCCAATCGCTGCGGCCTTCACTGTGGCGCGTGTGTCCAATACAACCACGCCCAAGGTTTTGAATTTGGCCTGAGCGCCATGTTCAAGCGTCTTGGCGACGATGGCTTGCGCGGCGGCAAGGGTGAGGGGCATGGAGAACTCCGTCTATTTCCATGCCTTTTTGCTCGCGGACAGGTCCATGTCAACGCAACATCTTGAAGGCGTGGAACCAGTCATTGCGCAAGAAGCCCGGCGTGCACCAGAGAATGCACAACGGCTCAATGGCGCGGGCGGCAGCGGCAACGCCCATGTCTTCCACTTCCCAGCCCAATTGATCGAGGATGGCGGATACAGTTTTCTTGGCATCAGTATTGTTGCCTGCGATGAACATCGTTGGTTTGCCGCCCTTGAACGCGGGGTTCACCATAGCTGCCGCGCCCACCGAATTGAACGCCTTGACGAAATGAGCGCTGGTGAATTTGGCCTGGAGATTTTCCATGAGCGACTGGTTGAGATCGGTGAAGTATTTCAGCACGCCATTTTCGGGCGGTGCATCAGCAATGGGATTGGTTGTATCAATCACGGTCTTGCCTTTGAGGTTGTCCGCCCCGGCAAGGGTCAGCGCACTCTCCGCCGCCGTGCCTTTGACCGCCAGCACAATCACCTCCCCGAACTTGGCAGCGTCGGCAAACGAAGCCACCTTGGCTCTGGGATTGGCTTTGACGAAATCAGCGAGCTTGGCCGCATCGCGGGTGCCAAGTGTCACTTCGTGACCATGCTTGATAAGTCCGGCTGCAAGCGTTGTCGCAACCGAGGCAGATCCGAGAATTCCGATTTTCATGATTTCCTCCCAATTGATGATACCAATGTGGGAGGCTGTTCCGCACCCATCAAGGCCTAGTCTGCTTTACATCAGACTGCTGATAATCTAGGTGACTGTCGCCGCAATGCCGCGGCAATTAAAACAGGAGGCGACTGTGCCCAAGCACCATGATCCCGAAAACCTCCCTTGCTTTCGAAACGACTAGCAAGCGGCGGAAATCTTTCCCCTCTGAAACACATGTAAAGCGCGGACGGCGCTTTGTGCATGGAGAAGTTGAGCTTCAGGAAAAGCTGGGGCGTGATGACCTTTGCCCTTGCGGTTCGCGGAGGAGGTTTCAGCAAATGCTGCATGAAATCCGGCTGTCATGACGGCTCCAACCGGAACGACTACTTTTAGAGACTGACCAAATCGGTGACGCGGCTCAACGTGGCCGCGTCACCCGCCTCAAAGTCAAATTGATCCGGCCACCTTCTTTCAACAAGGTCGAAGTTCCGCTCAACACCCTGTCGATGCCGTGAAAGCAGAGGCGCGCGGGACCGCCCATCACCAGCACGTCGCCGGAATTGAGTTTCAAGGTTTGTGTCTTGCCGCCGCGCTCGGTGCCGCCGAAGCGGAACACGGCTGTGTCGCCCAAGGAGATTGAGAGCACAGGTGCCGCCAAGTCCTCTTCGTCCCGATCCTGATGCAGGCCCATTTTGGCGCCCTGTTGGTAAAAGTTAACGAGACAGGCCTCGGGCGGTCGGGGATAGCCTGCGTAACGCCGCCAGAGATCCATGAGCACCTCTGGCGTTGCGGGCCAGGGCTGGCCAGTTTCCGGATGGACTGGCTGATAGCGATAGCCTGCCCTATCTGACACCCAGCCCAAGGGGCCGAGATTGGTCATCCGCACGCTGAAGGGCCTGCCCGTGCGGGGCATGATGGGGGTAAACAAAGGCGCCAGCTTCACTGCAGCGCGCAAAGCTTCTACCAGCGCTTCCTGGGCCGGGCGGTCGAGAATCCCCGGATAGTGGGCGAGCCCTTCGAGCATCTATCAAAAATTCTTCATTTCTCTGCCTTGATGGGCTATGGGCCCCTTCCTATATAGCCCGTTGAGCGCCAGTTGCGGATGGAATCACTCCGCAAGGCAGATTTGAAACGGGGGCTTCAATCCCGGCGCCCAGTTGGGCCGGGGCCCAAGCCTGCCAAAGGAGAGACAAATTATGGGTAAAGTCATTGGTATTGACCTTGGCACCACGAATAGCTGCGTGGCTGTCATGGAGGGGAAGAACCCCAAAGTTATCGAAAACGCGGAAGGGGCACGCACCACGCCTTCCATCGTGGCCTTCAATGCTGAAGGCGAAACGCTTGTGGGCCAGCCCGCCAAGCGCCAGGGTGTCACCAATCCTGAAAACACCTTCTTTGCCATCAAGCGCCTGATTGGCCGCCGCATGGATGACCCGATGGTCGCCAAGGACAAGAAGCTGGTGCCTTACAACATCGTCAAGGCCGACAATGGCGATGCCTGGGTTGACAGCCGTGGCACCAAATATGCCCCATCGCAGATTTCAGCTTTCACATTGACCAAGATGAAGGAGACGGCTGAACGCTATTTGGGCGAGCCTGTAACCCAGGCCGTCATCACGGTTCCGGCTTATTTCAACGACTCGCAGCGCCAGGCCACCAAGGATGCCGGCCGCATTGCTGGCCTTGAAGTGCTGCGCATCATCAACGAGCCCACGGCTGCGGCCCTGGCTTACGGCCTCGACAAGAAACAATCCGGCACCATTGCCGTTTATGACTTGGGCGGCGGCACCTTTGACGTTTCGGTTCTCGAAATCGGCGACGGCGTGTTTGAAGTCAAATCCACCAATGGCGACACGTTCCTTGGCGGTGAAGACTTTGACATGCGCATTGTCGATTACCTTGCCGACGAATTCAAGAAGGAACAGGCCATAGACCTGCGCAAGGACAAGCTGGCCCTGCAGCGTCTGCGTGAAGCTGCCGAAAAGGCCAAGATTGAATTGTCCTCTGGCATGCAGACGGAAATCAACTTGCCCTTCATCACCGCTGACGCCTCTGGCCCAAAGCATCTCACTGTCAAGCTGACGCGTGCCAAGCTCGAAAGCCTTGTGGATGATCTCATTCAGAAGACGGTTGAGCCCTGCCGCCAGGCTTTGAAGGATGCTGGCGTTTCAGCAGCCCAGATTGACGAAGTGGTTTTGGTGGGCGGCATGACGCGCATGCCCAAGGTGATCGAAATCGTCAAAAATTTCTTTGGCAAGGAACCGCACAAGGGTGTGAACCCCGATGAAGTGGTGGCCATTGGCGCTGCCATTCAGGGTGGCGTGCTCAAGGGCGAAGTGAAGGACGTG
>JAYTIG010000208.1:0-5178 GCA_043731995.1 Hyphomicrobiales bacterium | reverse complement strand
TCATCCATTGGCCTGCCAAGGAAGAAGCCCTGCATGGAGTTGGCCCCCAGTTGGCGCAGAACATCGGCATGTTTCTGGATTTCGATACCTTCAACTGTGACCTTGATGCCGATGTTATGTGCCAGCGCAATGATGGATTGCAGCATGCCGCGCGCCAGCGGCGTTGATTCCAGCGCATTCACAAAGGCCCGGTCAATCTTCAGTTTGGAGAAGGGGAACTTCCAGAGATAGCTCAAGCTGGAATAGCCCGTGCCAAAATCATCCAGCACAATGGCGCAACCCATTTCACGCAAAGTCGTGAGTTGGGCGAGAACTGTTTCGGAATCTTTCAGCAAAGTGCTTTCAGTGATTTCAAGTTCCAACCGGTAGGCAGGGAAGCTTGAAAGTTCGAGGGCGTTATGCACGTCCGTCACCAGACTGCCGGAGTAGAACTGTTCCGCTGACATGTTGACGGCAACGGTGAGATGATGCGGCCAGGCTGAGGCAGCGCGGCAGGCATCCGCCAAAGCCCAGGCGCCCAGCTTATTGATAAGGCCCGCCTCTTCCGCCACGGGGATGAATTCCGCTGGTGATACAGGCCCCAGTTCCGGGCTATTCAGGCGCATCAGCGCTTCAAAGCCATTGAGGTGCCCATTGTTGGCATCGAATACAGGTTGATAGTTCAGGCTTACGGATTGGGTATCCAGCGCGGTTTGCAAGGCCAACAGAACATCATTGCGGCGCTTGGCACTTTGCGCCAGGGCCGGATTGAAAAAGGCATAGCCCGGCCCACCACGCATGGTGGCCGATTTCAATGCCAGTTCGGCATTGTGGATGAGGTTGGGGGCATCACCATCATTATCAACTGCAAGTGCCACTCCGGCGGCAACATCAACACTCAGGCGACGGTCCACCCAGTCCACCGGTTGCGACAGCGAGCCTATGATTTCCTTGGCAATGGTGAGCGGCTCCAACGGGTCGCTGATCTTGGGCAAATAGATTGCATAATGATTGTGGTCGAGGCGGCATTTCAGGCTGCCGCTGAGCACCATGGCGTTGAGGCGTGCCGCGAGTGCCGCGATCACATAGTCGCCCACATGGCGGCCCAAGGTTCCCGAAATGCGCGGCACGCCGCGCACGGCAATGGCAATCAATGCACCATTGGATTGGCTGTCACTGGACATGAGCCCATCGAGGACGGTCACAAAGGCGGTGCGCGCCAAGAGGCCAGTCAGCTGGTCATGGCGCGACATATGATCAATATCCGCCTCAAGCTTCTTGATGCGATCTTGAAGCTGTTCCGGCGTTGCTGTCTGCCAATCCATCATGCGAATAAAAATTGTCTTGGGGTTGATTCTAATTCCCGAACGCAGAATACATTGACTGGCGCTGCTTACGAGGATGTTAATGAGAAAGGTTTTTTTAAGTATTTTGATGGTGCAGGCCTTGGGGCTCGGTTTGGTGGCCTCTTCCGCGGCAGCCCTTGCTGAGCCTTATTTACCCTTTCTGTCGCGGCTCTTGGCCCAGGGCAGTGCCGAAGGCCTGTTTCAACCCGCCGTGGAACAACGGCTTCTGGCCTTGGTCAACGGCTATCGGCACACGCATGGTCTTGCAGCTTTGGCGGATGACGCCGGACTGAAAGGGGCTGCCCGCGGCCATGCTGCCGACATGGCTTTGCATAATTTTCTGGGCCATAGCGCCACTTCCGGCCATGATTTTGACAGCCGCATGCGCGCCCTGCGGCCGGGTGTGATGGTGTTGCCAGCGATGGGTGAGAATGCTGCCACCATGCGTCCGGCCGCAGGCGGGGCCGATGTGGTTGCCCAACAGCTTTTCAAGGCCTGGGTTTCCAGCCCGCCGCATCTGCACACCATGCTATCGCAAGACTACATCAGGGTGGCCACGGGTGTTGCGGTCTTTGGCGGCAAAGCTTATGCCGACCAGATCTTCTTGGGTCCCACAGTACAGACGAATTTGCCCCATTAAGAAGCACTTGCGCGTGCCTGGCGCTTCGGCCAAATGAGCGCAAATTACGGAGATTTAGAATGATCGCAGTTGCAACCCAGGACGCTTCACTACAGATATTTGATACGCTGCTGCAATTGCGCGATGATTTGCACGCCCACCCAAGGGTGCCTGTTCTCCGATTTCTCGATGTCTGCGCCAAGAATTTCCAGATCAGCAAGTCGCAGATATTTCAGGATCTGTTCGTGTTGTTTTGCCTGGATGGAAAGCGCAACGGCACATTTGTGGAATTTGGTGCCGCTGATGGCGTGAACCTCAGCAACAGCTTCATGTTGGAAACGCGCTTTGGCTGGAAAGGGATATTGGCGGAGCCAGCAAAAGACTGGCACGCAAGAATCCGCAAAGCGCGCAGCGCCATTCTCGAAACGCGCTGCGTGTGGAGCAAATCGGGTGAACGCCTGCAATTTCGTGAAACCACATATGGTGAACTCTCCACCATTGAGCAATTTGCCGACAAAGATGGCAATCGTGGTGGGCGTGTGGATGGCAAAGTCTATGAAGTGGAAACGATCAGCCTGAATGACATGCTGGCCACGCACAATTGCCCGCGCGAAATTGAATATATGTCGGTCGATACCGAGGGTTCGGAACTGGAAATCCTGAGTGCATTTGATTTCTCGAAATACGACATCAAGATCATGACGGTGGAACACAATTACACCGAAGACAGGGACAAGCTCAGAAAGCTGCTGGCGGCTCAGGGTTTCACTTGTGTGTTGGAAAACCTCAGCAAATATGACGATTGGTTTGTAAAAGAACCGGTATTGCAGGCGATGGAGCGACGGCTTGGACTGCGGTGAAGGTTCACTGCCGGGGTGCGACGACAACTGCGGCCTTAGATATCCGTGCTTGACCCAGCGCTGAAAACAAGAACGCCCGGATTATTGTCCGGGCGTTTTGATCTATTTCTTTAGCGTTCAGCCTGCAGCGTGAACGATCGCCTTTTGCTTTGGGGCCAGTGCCTTTGAAGCGGCCGCCTTCACTGCCTTTTGCAGTTTCTCAAAGGCGCGAACTTCGATCTGGCGGATGCGCTCGCGGCTTACGCCAAATTTCTGTGACAGGTCTTCCAGCGTTGCCGGTTCATCGCGCAGCTTGCGCGCCTCAATCACTTCGCGCTCGCGCTCGGTGAG
The DNA here is from genome assembly GCA_043731995.1 of Hyphomicrobiales bacterium. Lineage (GTDB taxonomy): Bacteria > Pseudomonadota > Alphaproteobacteria > Rhizobiales > Aestuariivirgaceae > Aestuariivirga. The sequence continues at coordinate 2,044 of JAYTIG010000208.1, read as the reverse complement.
TGATTTCAGGGCCGAAGTCAGCATGGTGTTGCGTTGATCGGCTTCTTCATTGTTTCCGACCACGGTTTCCGGGCTGTCATGGTCATCAACCAGCCAATCCTGCCATTCGCCATCGCCATCCGCGTCGGAGCGGAGCGGCGCATTGAGCGACGCATCGCCCATCAGGCGGCGGTTCATCGAGACAACATCGCTCTCTGACACTCCGAGGTTCTTGGCGATGTATTTCACATGATCAGGCCTGAGATCGCCTTCCTCCAGCGCTTGAATGCGGCTCTTCATCTTGCGCAGATTGAAGAACAGCTTCTTCTGGCTTGAGGTGGTGCCGATCTTGACCAGCGACCATGAGCGCAGCACGAATTCCTGGATCTGCGCCTTGATCCACCACATGGCATAAGTGGCCAGCTTGAAGCCCCTGTCGGGGTCATAACGCTTCACGGCATGCATCAGGCCGATGTTGCCTTCGGAAATCACATCACCCACCGGCAGGCCATAGCCGCGGTAGCCCATGGCAATCTTGGCCACGAGACGCAAATGCGAGGTGATCATGCGTTCCGCCGCCTTCGGATCCTGGTGTTCTTTCCAGGCCTTTCCGAACATATATTCTTCTTCCGGCGTTAACATCGGGAACTTGCGAATGTCCTGAAGGTAGCGGTTGAGGCTGCCTTCACCGGAAGCAATCATGGGCAAATTCATTGGCTTAGCCATTATCTTATCCTTTCCGGCCCTCTTTGTGGCCGAACCCTAGGCTGGTGATATAGGCCGTTTGTGGCGGATTTAAAGGTCTCTGTAACATTTAAAGTCACAATTAGTTGATCAGCTGGATTTCAAGCTATTGTGCAGCGCGGCAAGACCGGGCGGCAAGGGGGCTTCAAAGCGCATCTGCTTTGCAGTTCGCGGATGGCTGAACCCCAGAACAGTGGCGTGGAGGGCTTGTCCGCGCAGCATAGCCAGCGCGTCACGCGACAGCGTGTTCAATTTGGACTTGGAGGCCGCAAAGCCAGAACCATAGGTGCCATCGCCTAGCAATGGGTGCCCGATATGGGCCATGTGAACCCTGATCTGGTGGGTGCGGCCGGTTTCAAGGCGGCAACGGATCAGGCTGGCGGCAGGGTAGGCTTCTTCCAACTGCCAATGGGTGATGGCCTCACGCGCCGTTGCGGATTTGGAGACGGCCATTTTCTGCCGGTTGGCGGAAGAACGTTCCAACCCCGTATGAACTGTGCCCGCGCGCCTTTCGGGCGTGCCCCATATGAAGGCAAGATATTCCCGCTGCATCCGGCCATCGCGGCCATGGGCTGCGAATTGTTCAGAAAGGCCTTGATGGGCCTTGTCATTCTTGGCGATGACCAGAAGGCCCGAAGTATCCTTGTCGAGCCGGTGCACGATGCCAGGGCGCTTCACGCCACCAATGCCGGAAAGAGAATCACCGCAATGGGCAACAAGCGCGTTGACCAGTGTGCCAGTTTCATTGCCAGCGCCAGGATGCACCACAAGCCCTGCTGGCTTGTTGATGACGATGAGGTCTTTATCCTCATAGACAATATCCAGCGTGATGTTTTCACCCTGAGGCTCGGCTGGTAATGCTTCTGGAACTTGAACGATGATGTGTTGGCCGGGTTTCAGCTTGTGGCCGGAATCATCCACAACCACGCCCTCGACAGACACATGGCCATCGGCAATAAGCTTTTGAAAGCGCGCGCGGCTGATGTCAGCAAACTGCCCGCCCAGAAATTTATCGAGGCGGCTGGCTTCTTCAGCGGTTGCTTCCAGAGTTGAGGACATGGTGTTGAGCGACGAAAAACCAAACATCACAAAAGGCCAAAAGCGGCTTTTGTGGCTGGTCTATATCATGGGTGGCGTTCTCGTCGCGTTGTTTGTTTTGGCACTCGTTACGATCGCCTGGCAGGTTGCCCATCTGCATTGAACGGGCTTGATCCGCTGGGGCCTCCCGTCCTATAGCGAGGGCCACGCTCCCTTCGTCTATCGGTTAGGACGGCAGCCTCTCACGTTGCAAAGACGGGTTCGATTCCCGTAGGGAGCGCCA
>JAYTIG010000207.1:0-1907 GCA_043731995.1 Hyphomicrobiales bacterium | reverse complement strand
GGCCTGCTCGGCTTGATGATCAGCATCGGCGACTATTCAACCAATCTCTTGCGCGCGCAGGGCAGCACGCTGGTTTCCATGCTGCCGCGTGATATTATCTGGCGTGTTGCTGCACCAGCGCTTAGTTATTTGCTACTGCACTCAGGCCTTGGCCTTTCAGGCACGGATGCGCTGCTTATTTCCGCGCTTGTGCTTCTGGTGCTCAATCTCTGGCAAGGAGTGCATATCGCGCGTCATGTGCGTGCCCTCGGGAAGGGGCTCGCTGCTATTCGCGATTTTGCGGCCCTGCGCCCCAGCCTTCTGCCGATTTGGATGTCGGGAATCGTCTACGCCATGATCCAGCAATTTGACGTGGTGATTGTGGGTTCCCTTGTGTCAAAACCCGATGCTGGCGCCTATTTCGCCGCCCAAAAAACCGCCCTGATGTTAAGCCTCGTGCTCATTGCAGGCGGGCTGGTAACAGCACCACAAATGGCGGCACTCTTTCACGCCGGAAAACTGGGTGAGTTGCAACGCCTTTGCCAAAAGCTGGCATTGGCGATCGCTGCTACGACCCTGCTTGGCTATCTTGTGTTGATTGGCATCGGTGGTTTTCTGCTGCGCATGTTTGACCCTGCATTCGTCACCGCCTATCCCATTCTCCTCATCATCGGTTTTGGAACAGTGGTGGACGCAATCTCCGGGCCCAATTCCTATCTCATGCAGATGACCAACTATGAGCGGCCCTATTTGAAAGTCATGCTCACCTGTTACGCGCTGGTGGTTGCGGCACAGTTCATCCTGGTGTCACGCTTCGGCAGCATGGGCGCTGCCTATGCTTCAGCAGGCGGCGTAATCTTGTGGAATGTGCTGGTGATCGCCTTTTTGCGCAGGCAAGCCAAACTTGATCCTTCGCTGCTGGGCGTTCTATTGCCACCGAAAGCGAAAGCCTGATCCAGAAATTGAGCAGGGGGAAAATGGTCGGAGCGACAGTCCGCCTAAGTGACGTTTGCCACTGTTCTCCCCCGTTCGCTAATGTTGCAACAAGCCCTTATGGTTCCCATGTAACATTCCGTCTCTGTCCGCCGCTGACTTTTGACGATTGCCCAGAGCCGGACATTTCTGCTAGGGAAGGTGCTAGGGATAGAACTAGTGAAGGCTTCGATTTTGACATGGGCAAATTGACAGCACGGCAGGTGGAAACGCTGAAAGTACCCGGCAGGCATGCCGATGGCGGCAACCTCTATCTGAACATCGCCAAGGCTGGGACCAAAAGCTGGGTGTTCTTCTATCGCTTCGGAGCCAAGCAGCGAGAAATGGGCTTGGGCAGCAGCGCCACCACAAGCTTAGCTGAGGCCCGCCTGAAGGCTTTGGAAGCACTAAAGCTGCTGAAAGGCGGCGCTGATCCACTCCTGGCCCGGCGCGCAGAGGAACGCGCCAAGGCGGGCAAAGTGACATTCGGCCTATTCGCCGATGAGTATATCAAGGTCCATGAGGCCAAGTTCCGTAACGCGAAGCACGCGGCACAGTGGAAGTGCACGCTCGGCCCCAACTATTGCAGCGCCATTCGAGGGCTGCCCTTGGTCGAGGTGGATACTGAAGCGGTGCTGAAGGTTCTGCGTCCGCTTTGGCAGAAGGTTCCCGAAACGGCGACGCGCATTCGTGGCCGCATTGAAAACGTATTGGATGCGGCCAAAGCACAGGGCCTATATCAAGGCGAAAATCCAGCGAGGTGGAAGGGGCACCTTAAAGCCGTATTGCCAGCGCGGCAGCGACTCGCCCGAGGCCATCACGCCGCTCTGCCCTATGATGGCCTCCCTGCCTTCATGGCGCAGCTGCGGGCGGTCCAGAACAGCGTGGCCGCGAAGGCTTTGGAGTTTTGCATTCTCACCGCCACCCGTTCCGGCGAAATCTTGAATGCCACTTGG
>JAYTIG010000206.1:0-1912 GCA_043731995.1 Hyphomicrobiales bacterium | reverse complement strand
ATGGCCTTGGCTATTTGGAATTTCCGGCAGTTCAAATGGATGCGGTGGCCGCACTCGCAAAGGATATTGTTTCACGCCACGCGATTGCGCCGCGCAATGTGCTGGCCCATTCTGATGTCGCACCGGGCCGCAAGATTGATCCCGGCGAAAAGTTTGATTGGCGTTTTCTCCACACCAAGGGCATTGGCCATTTTGTTGAGCCGGAACCGCTGGGTGGCGGCAGTTTTTTGCAGGAGGGCGATTCCGGTGATCCGGTTTTCGCCTTGCAGGCCATGTTGAAACTCTATGGCTATGGGTTGGAAGCCGGCGGCACTTTCGACAAGCGCACCAAATTGGTGGTGGAGGCATTTCAGCGCCACTTCAGACAAGCGCATGTGGATGGGATTGCTGACGCATCAACAGTTGGCACACTTCACAAGTTGCTGCGGCAGGCTTAAGTGCCAGCGTCAACGCCATTGCAGGCATTCACCAAACTTTCAAAGTCGGCATCGGCGAGCGGATAAGTGTCAGTGTGGTTTTTGACAGTCACGGCAATGCTGCCAGCACCCTTCAGCACGCCCATCAACTTGTCTTTCAGGCGAAATGTGCCTTCCAACGTCATGCGCCCTTCTTTGCCTTCGAGTGCGGCCGTGGCGAGGATGTGAAACAACTTGCCATCAACGCTGAGCTTCATGTCCGTGTGCTGTCCGGCTTTTAGCAAAGGCGCAGTGAGTGGCAGATAGGCTGAAACCTTGCCAGTGCCAATCGCGCACCAGAAGCTCAGGCCCACATCATCCGTATCGGGCACGCCGAAAACCAGAAAGGCTTCCCTGTCGGTGGAATCCAGGCTCCATTGCCGCTCTTGCGCAAAGCTGATTCCAGGAACAACACATGCGCCGCCCAGGGCAAGGGCCAGCGCCACACTCAATCGCATTTTCATGGCCTAAGCATAATTGAATGCAGGCCTTTGTAAACTGAACGCTGGATTAACTCTTCAGTGCGGCTGATGCTCGCATCCGTTCGCCCGCACGCTCTGGATATTTGCTTGGGCGCATCTTTTCGCTCACAAGTGATTCCACCTGTTCGCGCGATGCTCTAGTCGACAGCAAAGCCCTTTTGCCTAAGGAATTCAGTGAGCAAATCCATGTTCTTCACATTTGCCATGAACAGAACATCAAGAATTCCGCCAATCACGGGCACTGCACCAACGCCGGCCTCAACGCCGACATTGACCAACATGCGCACCAGCAGATTGCGCGGCGCGCCGATTTCCCAGGCCTTGTAAACGAGATAGAGCGAAACCAGCGCAGTCGCCACATCGCCACCGATGGGAACCACACTCTGAAAAACATCAGCCCCAAAGCGAAAGCGGGTGAAAGGAATGCCCCAGCCATTGTCCATGAAGCGGGCAATCCACTTCAGGGTCTTCATGGTTTTCAGAATCTCGGCTTCGGTCATAGCGTCGCCCTTCACAAGTTGCGGTAGATGGTGGCGTAAACCTGCAATTCAAGAGGCGGTTGACCGCAGGCCCGCCAGCGCCTAACCCCGCATTTCGCCAGTTGGCCGGATGGCCGCTCTCTTCAAGTGCCGAAAGGCCGGAGGGAGAGGAAAGTCCGGGCTCCACGGAATCAAAGTGCCGGATAACGTCCGGCGGGGGCAACCCCAGGGAAAGTGCCACAGAAACAAACCGCCACGCTTGCGCGGCAAGGGTGAAAAGGTGCGGTAAGAGCGCACCGCGTCTCTGGTAACAGGGATGGGCCAGGCAAACCCCACTTGGAGCAAAACCGAATAGGGGCGGCACGGGTGCTTCGGCACCCAAGGCTGTTTCCGGCCTGCCGCCCGGGTTGGTTGCACGAAGCGTCTGGCAACAGGCGCTCCAGATGAATGGTCATCCAGCAGGGGGCAACCCTTGTGGACAGAACCCGGCTTACAG